>JAISOY010000116.1 GCA_031275285.1 Bacteroidales bacterium
TCCAGAAAACAGATGCGGATACCGTATGTTCGGGCACATATTTCAGGTTTTTATCTTCCAGTTCGGGTCTTTCATCAAATTTGCCGATGATAGAATGAGTGTATGTGTAAGATGCCATCAGCCTGAGATAATGCCACGGCATGTAACTGATTTCCGCTTCGGCACCCGACAAAGTTACTCCGGTTACGTTTTCCCTACGGTACACCGGACGCCCGAACAACTGGTCACCTGTTGCTACATAATACAGGAAATCCTTTCCTTTGGCATAATATCCAGATGCAGATACTTTCAATTTCGATGTCAGGAACAGATCGGCACCTATTTCATAGTTATCGATCGACTCAGGGCCGAGGTCAGGGTTCGCCACTTTAGGTCCCACCCACATCCATCCAGTACGGGTAAGATCATCAAGGATAGATGCCCTGAAGCCGTGTGAATAGGAAAGATAAGCACTCAACTGCTCGATGAAGTTGAAGCGCAGTCCTACCCTGGGTGAAAATTCGGACCAGTGGTGATCGGTCAGCTCCGGAGTAACACTCCAGGGGTCAGTAGAATAAAAATCTCCGTCGGAGAAAGAGACTCTGTCGTAGCGTACGCCGGCAATCAACCGGATCTTATCTTCCCAGAAAGCATGCTCGTCCTGTATATATACAGCAATGGTCTGTGTGGTTCCGGCATTATATACCGTGTCATACGGCTCCATCTGGTAATAATCGCCCCCTTCAATATTCCCGTTTTTGTATTCCAGACCGCCCGTCAGGGTATTCCTGTCGCCTATCTTTTGGCTGAGACTGAACAAGGCACCATAATCCCTTCTGAAAGAATTTACATCATACCGTGAATAAGCCGTACCTCTGAGTTGTTCATTCGTATCGTAATAATGTTCCATCTGATAATACAGGTTCAGGTCATAAGAGGTACGGTCATTACCTCCTTTCAGAGTTCCCCGGAACAGGTTTGTATTGAAATTCCGGTAATTCCCGTCGGGCATATGTATCTGTGTTCCTTCTCCCCGGGTATCACGGAAAACATCATATTGCATTTCCCATTTGAACCACCGGCTTTGATCATATCCGGCTCTGGCCGATATACCGATAGCCTCAAGTGAACGTTTGATATCGTAAGGTGTCCTCTGATCTTCCGGTACACTGTTGTATCCGTCGCTTTTCAGGTAGTATTGGGAAACCGAACCATAGAATCCCCGTCCGGAACGTATCCTGAGGTTGAGGTCTTCCCTGAAAGTATTGAACGTTCCATAACTGATTCCTGCATAAGCTTCCTGTGGTTTCCCGGTAGTTTTGGTAATGATGTTCACTACGCCTCCCATGGCATTGTTCCCGTAAAGCGAGGAGCCCGGTCCTTTGAAAATTTCTATCCTTTCCACATCCGACTGGTTGATCCGGTTCCAGTTAACACCTCCTTCATCGGAAGTATTGATGGGTACCCCGTTCATCAGTACCAGTGTGCGGGACTGTTCATCGCCCGATAATCCGCGTAAAGTCACAGAAGGACGGATACTGTATATACCCGAACCCCTATTGACATTCACTCCCGGAGTAAAACGTAAAAGATCGTCCAGTTGTTGCGCCGGACTGGCATCCATGATGCTCGGACCAATCACCGAAATACGTGCGGGCACCTCCCTGAGATTCCGCATGGTTTTGGTGGCGGTGACTACGACTTCATCAAGGATCAATGAATCGGCCACTTCCTTTGCCTGTCCGCAGAGCACCATTAAGGTGAATATTCCGGAGAGCGTCATTGTTCTTACAATTCCTGACATCGTATGTATTAATTATTATCATCGACAATCGTGCTACGAATTCACATAAAGATGTTACTTCGGTGCAAAGGTAATTTTTTCAACTAAAAATTATGGATGAATACAGGAAATTTCATCATAAATTTCACATCATACAGAACAGTTGATGCATGACATATTGAAAATCAAATATCCGGATCCCTTCCCTCCTTTTTTCCCAGTTCAGAAGCTGATATTCCGAATCTCCAAACCAGATAAGTTTTAATCTGTGTTTCGTTTATTTTCCGGCTATCCGCAGGATCATTCCAGAAGGTTTCCAAACAACCGGAAATCTGCATTTCAGAAATATTTGAAAATAATAATCCTGATCCTTATACATCCCCCATTTATGCTATGTTTTGAGAAGCCGGCTCATCTCATTGCACGAATACCGGTTTTACCAGCAAAAACGAAAATAAAATGGAGACTTTTTAGTTTCGTTTGGTGACTTTCTTACAGGCACTTATTCAATACTACCCTAAAAAAATGGGACATCATGACAGTGTTTTTTTTTCATTGAAGTAATATCCGATTTCTTTGTTATTGAAATTTATTTTTCAGTTGAAATGGATTTCAGTTTGACTAAAATAGTATCGTGAAATAATGAATCGTTTTTATCAACATATATAGAACCAGTATTAGTGTTTTTTTCCGGTAATGGCTACCATTTTCACTATTAATCACATACATTAAAACTGCACAGGCAGGTACAATGAAAGCCATTCGGGAGGTTGCCGGAAAACCATTCAGGATTTGTGTTCTGATAGAGAAACAATAAAAAATGGAGTAGGGGATCAAATCTCCGGTTTTGAAAAAAAGTAAATTAAAATTTTATCGAAATGACTGCAAAAGAAGGTAATCTACTGAAAAGAATTGAGAATGTACAGCGCATCGTTGAAGAAAATTATGAGCCGGGCAACCAGAGTAAATGCAAGCTACAAGCATACAGAAAATATGTATTGCCTATATATCCTATGTCTGAACGCACTTTTTGGCGGTACATGAATACTGACGTCAATAGCAAAAAGAAATGAAGATGATCTTTATTCCGGTAAGTATTTTTTTACAAATACTTGCCACATGCTATCACAAAAAGAAAGGTCATCATGACAGTGTTATTTTTTTCACTGGTACTGGGCCTGTTTTCTTTGCCGTGAAAATTTGATTTTCAGTAAAAACAAATTTCATATCTGAAGAAAATAAAATGATTAAATGATGATATCGTTTTTAACGACATATGTTGAGCCTATATTGCTGTTTATTTCAGGTGGCGGCCTAGCTGCTGTTTTCACCATTAAATACACGCGTAAAACAGCACAGGCAGATGCGATGAAAGCCGTCCAGGACGTTTACCAGGAAACCATCCAGGATTTGCGGTCCGATAAAGAGATCATGAAAAAAGAAAATGTGGAGATGAGAGACCAGATCTCTGCCCTGAAAAAAATAGTAGAACAGAATTGCGTTGATATCAACGAATTAAAAAGCTACAAGTGTGTTGTGGTAGATTGTAAAAACAGAAGAAAAGAATAATACAATGAGAAAGATCAATAAAATCATATTGCATTGCTCCGCTACAAAAGAAGGGCAATCGTTTACGGCAAAGGACATTGACCAATGGCATAAACAAAGAGGGTGGAAAAGTATTGGTTATCATTATGTGATATTGATAGATGGTACGGTCCAGCCTGGCCGTCCCGAATCAGAAACCGGTGCACATACTGTCGGGCAAAATTCCCATTCTATCGGTATCTGCTATATTGGCGGTTTAGACCCGGACGGTAAAGCTAAAGACACACGTACCTATCAACAAAAAGCAGCATTGAAAAGCCTTATATCCGATTTGTTGAAGAAATATCCAGGATCAACAATTCATGGACATAATGAATTTGCAAACAAAGACTGCCCGTGTTTTGATGTAAAAAAAGAGTTTGAGCAATGAAATTACTAATATTCATATTGTTGACTTCTTTGTCATTGATTTCCTGCAAATCACCACAAAAATCTGTCTCCAGTTCAAAAATAAATCAGGAAACAAATATCAGCAATGATATATTGTTGACCGAAGACACACAACTATCGGAACTGAAGGATCAAATCATAAAAAGACTTATCAATGAACAATTGAATATCGGTATCAAGCAAATAAAATATGATACGGATAAACCAATGAATAAAGAAACCGGAAAACATCCAATGATTGAGGAGATCGAACTCATGATCAATATGGAAACCGAAGTGTACGAAATGGACAGTATCCGTCAAAAAACAGATCAGATATCGACTATTGAATTAAAAGATAATTCAAATATCAGCACTACAATAAAAGCCGAAGCAAAAGAGAAAAAAGAAAACGGACTGAAAAAATGGCAAAGAATACTGATAACTGTTGGCGGAATAACCATTTTAGGATTAATTGTTTTTACAATTATTAAAGTTATAAGATAAATATCCCTCTTCTCATTAAACTGCCTTTTTACAAATCTGCTTTACGTACTGAATAAAGGAAGTACTTTCTTTATCATTTCAAATATCTATCAGGATAGACTCCCTATCTACAACACAATCAGAGTTGCTAAAATAAAAACAGCCATATAGTAATTGTTAGTCTTCAACAGACTGACATATCCAACAACTTCTACCAGTTTTTCCATTATACGGCAGATATATCATTCAGTTGATGAAACGGACCCCAGTTCCACTTTTTCTATTACAACTCACAAAAACACTAACAACAGACTCATTTACAGACATATAAAAATAAATATGAAATTAACCCTGACAGCATGTCAGGGTTAATTTTTTTTGCATTTCGCAATACTGAAATTTGCATCACAAACAATTTTTAACCTGTCTGGAACACATAAAAAAATTTATTATGAAAGTTGTTCAAACATTTTGGAGCGGAAGAAATAATCCTTTGGAAAAAGGTTACGGATGGCTTGGTCCTGTATTTAATATCATGTCGTGGACACTGAGTTGTATATCCCTGAGGGAACACTACGATGAGGTGGTGTTGTACACCGATTCGGCAGGATATGCCGTCTTTCACGACATATTGAAATTACCGTACACACAGTATGAGGTGTTGTATGATCATATTGAGTGTAAAGCCAATCATTGGGCATACCCTAAGCTGCTCACCTATGCGCTTCAGGAAAAACCGTTCATACATGTCGATGGCGATGTCTTTTTACGGAACAGACTGAGTCCTGTAACAGAGTCCGGAGAACTAATCGCGCAGAATCTTGAAATAGGCACATTATATTACAAGGGTATGATGAACGCCATCATGAAAAGTCCGGTAAATATCCCTGATATACTGTATAAAGAAATCATCAAAGATTCCATTCCATCATATAATGCGGGAGTCATAGGAGGCAACGATATTGAATTTATCAAAGAATATTGTCTGACAGCTTTTGAGTTCATTGCTGAAAACAGGTTAAACGCCCCTGAAAACGAATACAGCAACGTAAACCTCAATATTTTATTTGAACAGATATTGTTTTATGCACTGGCTGTGAAATACGACAAAAAGGTAGCTACTGTTATCGATCATCCTGTAATTGACAATGGCTACACCTATGATGAATTTTGCAATTTCAAAACACCCGGAAAAAATAACCTGATGCATATTATCGGTGGATATAAAAGAAATCCGAAAATATGCCGTATGCTCGGTATCATTCTTCATGAAAAATTTCCGGAAGTATTTGGTAGGATACAACAACTATTCCCCCAGCACAAATTAGTTATCAAATAAATACGATTATGACAAAAGTAACCAAAACAGTCCACCAGATATGGACTACACATGAGCTGCCGGCTCAATTCAAAAATTTTGCTGAAAGCTGGAAAATATTTCTTCCTGATTGGGAGTATAAACTGTGGTCACACAAGGAAAACAGAGAATTTGTTGCTGAATTCTATCCGGAGTTCCTGGCAAAATACGATAGTTATCCCAGAGATATGCAAAGAATAGATGCAGCTAAATATCTTATTTTGAAAAAATTAGGAGGCATTTATGCCGATACTGACGTTGAGTGTCTGGATAATATCGAGGTTCTGATTAAAAACGCCGATTGTGTAGTCGGTAAAGAGCCGTATTGGCACGCACATAGGTATGGTATGGAATACATAGTGGGAAGTGCATTTATTTACTCAGATCCCGACAGCGATTTTATCAATTCAGTATACAAAAAACTATATGAATACCCTACGGTAAAAGTAGATAACCCTATGGATATTTTGAAATCTACAGGTCCGTTATTGCTTACTTCAGCTTACAATGAGTATGAAAACAAGGACAGAATAAACCTGTATGAACCAGAATATCTCTACCCCATCGGTATGGGTGATTTCAATCGCATATCGACAAACGGTGTACCGCCAGATATAGCGGAACGTATTAAGAATGCCTATGCCGTGCATTATTTCTTTGGAATGTGGTGAGTAGTAATTAAAAATTGAAAATTAAGAACCTTTAGCTCGGCGTAGCCAATTGAGAATTAAGGCAATAACCGGTCTCATGAGCGTCAGCGAGTAATTGAAAATGAGTGCCTCTAATTATGTCATTTATGTGAGTAAAGCACTTTAAATCTAAGCTATACATTCGAATAAGAATCATTGATTATTTATTGGCGAGTAATTAACAGACAAAAACATAAAATAATGAAAAATATTTTGGAACACATACTAAGTGCGTTGAAAATAAAGCATACGGAATTATATGCAAAGAAACTTTACAGGGAACATCCTTTTAAAGATAAATTGTATGGAATATCGAAAATGTTGGCAGATTATGATAATAAAAGTACAATCGTAGAAATTGCCGACAAAGATGTTAAATCACTCGAAATCCCATCAGTAGTTAATCTTGGTGGACATAACGTGCTTGTTCACGAAATGACACTGGATGATGCAAAAGTATTATGGAACCATGGCGAGATAAAAATATTATTTAAAGATTTTCACCAGTTATGGGATGGTAAAGCGATTTTCCTAAAACCCGGTAAAGGATCGAAAGAGCCCGATTACAAGGAGAACTTAAAGAAGCAATGGTACAACACTGCCAGAAAGAATTTACTGTACATAATTGCAGGCTTGGTACTTGTTTCGGGCTTTATTTACAACAAGTTATTTATGCAACCGGGGTTAATGGCATCATTCGCCGTAAATGTAATAGGCATTTATATCAGCTATCTGCTGGTACAAAAGCAAATGCACATACATAATGATCGTGCTGACAAGATATGCTCCATGTTAGGCAAAAGTGGTTGTAACGGGATCCTGGAATCGCCGGCAGCAAAATTGTTCGGCATCATAGGCTGGAGCGAAGTAGGACTAAGTTACTTCACATCAAATATCCTGATAGTAACCGTATTCCCGGGTCTTATTCCTTACATGGCCCTGATCAACCTATGCGCCTTGCCCTATAGTTTCTGGAGTGTCTGGTACCAGAAATTCAGGGCCAAAGAATGGTGCACGCTTTGCCTTATTGTACAGGTATTGTTATGGTTGGTGTTTGCTGTAAATTTTGTATTTGCTTATATCACCATTCCATCGTTCTGCATTAACGATATGCTGTTAACAGCAATAGTATACCTGATTCCGTTTTTGACCATAAGCCTTCTTTTGCCAGTGTGGAACAGCGGTGAACAGATACAACAGATCACAGGTATTCTAAACACCATAAAAGCCAAGCCGGAAGTATTTGTAACATTACTTATGAGGCAACCGCGTTACAAAATAAACGATTTGGTTTCGCAAATACATTGGGGAAATAAGAATGCCGAAATACAAATCACTATTGTTACCAATCCGTATTGCGGTTATTGTGCTGTTATGCACCAACGTATCGAAAAGCTGCTGGAGAAAATCGGCGACAAAATATCGGTATGGTACGTTTTCGCATTCGACAAAAATACGGAAGCAGGCAGCAAATTCCTTACGGCGGTATACCTCGATGAAAGATTAACTGCCGGAAAAAAGAAAGAGATTTTTGATGAATGGTACCGTGATACTAAAAATCGGAATGACCGCTTCTTCAGGAAGTATGATGTCAACATTAATAATGAAGCGGTAAAGCAGGAAATAGAAAAACATCAGCAATGGTGCGAGCAAACAAAAAATTATGCCACGCCGACAGTACTTGTCGATGGCCATAAACTACCCGAAAATTATACCATAGAAGATATTATCTGGTTTACAGATATAAAACTACAATAAACTCTTGTAAAGTTGCAGAGCAAGAGACAGCAGCTGCGAATTAATTCTGTAACATAAAATAATTAAAATTAAATATTATGGCTTGTAATAGTAATAGAAATGGTGAACGCTGTCCCGTCTATGTGGGGCAGACCGAATATTTTGGAGTATGCAAGGACGGTGAGTGTCACACTGATCCATATATTTCATGTGAAAATAAACAAAAGGGAGACCCTTGTAATGATTATGTAAAACACAATGGTTATAACGTGACACTTTTGGGAACATGTGATTCTTTTTTTGTCCCGAATCTTTTTCCGCAATTAGGATGTAAGGCTAAAAATGCCGGTTCTGGAGTAGGTGTTGATTATCAATTAGATGACAATGATCATTACTGTACGGGAATTGGTTATACTTGTACACTTCCCAACGATAGAGGAATAGGCACTTGCGCCTACTTTTATTATGGCTTTGGAAATTATAAAATCCATTGTGCAGTTAATGATACTGGCTCAGGAGGCTCAGGTGACTCGGGAGGCTCGGGAAGTGGTTGGGAAGACATTGATACTATTTGTGATAACTGGTTATCATGTGGACCGATACCATGTAATAAAAATGTGAGTGGATATTGGCGTTCCGGAAATTGCGAGTATGATAGCATAACAAGAAAATGTGAATGCAAAGTTAGCATTTAACGGAAATTTGAAAAAAATCGAAGTCCCATTTTATGGGACTTCGATTCTAAATCTCTTATACAAATAACAATAGAGGCTACAAATAAGCTTAAAAAGCCCAAAAGTTGTCTCAATAATAATTTAACTAAATGATGATTTCTTCCGGATTAAAATATTTACATTCAGACAATGCAGGAGATTATATTCAATCTATTGCCGTTGAACAATTTCAGACAAATGTACATCGCCGGTTTAATCGAGATACATTAGGAATTGTACCTGACAACAAAAAAAAGTATTTATTGATTACCAACGGGTGGTTTTCACATCAACCAGAAAAATGTTTTCCGTTCTCTCCTTGTATTGTTCCTTTATTCTTTGGATTTCATATAACAGACTGGAACAATAGCTGGAGCCATTTTTGTTCAAAAAAATCTCTTGAATATCTCCTTGAGCACCAACCGATCGGTTGCCGGGATAGGTTTACTGCATATTTTTTGAAAAAACATGGAATAGAAACTTATTATTCAAAATGCCTTACCCTGACATTTCCAAAAAGGAATAATATCCCCAAAAAGACAAAATATCTAATTGTAGATGCCAATTATTTAAAGATACCTGGACATATCTTGGGAAGATCTGAATATTATACACATAGTATCCCTGAAAAGTATCCGGAAAAAGTTAAATTTGACTTAGCCAGACAATTACTGAATCATTATAAAGAAAAGGCTACTGCAGTTATCACATCAAGGCTTCATTGCGCTCTTCCATGTTTAGCAATGGGAATACCTGTTGTCTTCTTCGGGAATAAAAATAATTATAGAACCAGTATATTAACAGATTTGGGTATAGAAATTCACTCACCTGCTGATATTATCAATTGGGAAAAAGAAATATATAATATTGATTTTAATTTCATTGAAAAAGAGAAAACATCTATAATAACCAATCTCAAACATCATATGAGTTCTTTATATGACAGGCATTCGAAAAAATAAAACCATCATATTGATCATTAAATATATCTGTCAATTTACAACATATCAATAATTTACTGATGTCTGTTATGAACCGGGAAAATACAAACAAAACAAGTATTTATAAATACATTGTTTTTAAGAAAAAATTGTAATCACTTAAATATGCTCTTGTAAAGTTGCAGAGCAAGAGACAGCAGCTGCGAATTAATTCTGCAACAGAAAATAATTAAAATTAAATATTATGAATTGTAATACAAACGGTGAAAGTTGTTCCTTCTATTTTGAATATACGGAATATTCTGGAATATGTAAGAACAATGAGTGTCAACCTAATCCCTCCATTTCGTGTGAAAATAAAAGAAAGGGAGACTCTTGTAATGATTATGTAAAAAAGTATGGAAATAGGGTGGACCTTTTAGGAACCTGTGCTTATTTTTTTGTTCCGAATCAATTTCCGCAATTAGCGTGTAATGCTAAAAATCCAGATTCCGGATTAGGCAGTGGTTATCAGGAAAATAATGATCCCTACTGTCCGGGGACAGGTTACAATTGTATAATTAGGGGAGTACCTGGAACAGGCACTTGTTCCTACTTTTATACTGGTTTCGGAAATTATGAAATCCATTGTTTAATTGATTATCCTTACTCAGGAGGTTCTGGAGACGGTTCTGGAGATGGTTCTGGAGACGGTTCTGGCTGGGAAGAGGACCCTGAAATAACGAATCCTTGTAAGGGTAAATCTCCTGGTGCGCTTTGCTTTGTAAACACATACACGGCAGGGAGTTGCGATTATATTCCCAACACCTCAATACTTGCGTGTAGAATTGAGTAGTTAAATTTCAAATAGTGCAAGTCCCGGAAACGGGGCTTGCAATTATAATCGTTTATAATCAATGAATAATAAGGACTGCTTTCTTATAAAGTTGCATAACAAGAGACAGCAGCTGTAAATTAATGTCGCAATAGAAACCAATCAAAAATTAATCATCATGAATTGTTATAACGATGGTCAGATTTGTTCCGTCTATGCCGGAAACACGGAAGTTTTTGGAATATGTTGGGAGGACCGATGTATGCCTGGTTCTTCTTTACAGTGCCAGACTAAAGGGAGTTCCTGTAATGAAAGAGCAGAATACCTGGGAAATTCTTTTACAATCCTGGGAAACTGTGATTATTTTGCAGACGACACTTCACCAAAATTGAAATGTAAGGTAGACAGTGATGATTCCGGCACTACTCCGATGGCTGGTGTTTCGACTGATCGCCACTGTGCCGGTAGGGCTGCTGGTAATAGTTGTTATCCTCCTTCGTATTCGCCAGGTATATGTACCTACTTTAATTCGGGGCTAGGGAATTTTTTTATCAGTTGTTTGGTTAATTATCTTCCAGATTCAGGAAGCGGTTCATAATATGATACATGATAAAAGTGAATGTATTCCTGATAATTAAGACCTCAAATATTCAAAGCCCCATAAACCGGGGCTTTGAATTACAATATATGCGTCTGGTACAGAACCTTATATTCATTTCTTTTCAGGATGACAGAATTGTAAAACTACTCCAAAACCGGACTCAGTCGATTTTTAACCAAACCTCATTAATATTGGTAACTTTAACACCTTCTCTTTCAAGATAGCCCTTGATTGTCATCGTTTTCCCATGAATTTTATACTCATAAACAGCCTTCATTTCATTTACAGGTTCATCATGTGTAAGAAGGGTTTCTACATACGTGTTATCTTTTGCCGTATAGGTTCCTGTAGCTCCACCATGGATCTTACCGGCTTTATCATACATCATCCACATAAAATGTGTTGGTGTGATCAGCTTGATCTGTGTACCACCCTCTTTGTCTAACTGTTCATTTACCAATTTCCAGGTGCCCTGTATTTTCTTGTCACGGGCATTTACCATACACATGGTGGCAACTAACAGGATTGTTAAAAGTAATACTTTTGTCTTCATAAGTTTCCATTCTAATTGAAGGGTTCTATTTTTCATCTTGTATATTTGAATAATATAGGATGCGCCTCGGACATTTACATGCAAGCTTTTAATGCCCCTCAGCTTTTGCTATATTTGACAAATATACAGTAAAAATGAATATAGATCCGACCCGTCTTTTACATATGCCTATAATTCACCTCTCAATTATAAAGCAATCGATCCGATAATACTTTATTCTTCAATGGATAGTAAGTAGCTGGTTAATTGACAAAACCCGGGACTGTGGTTTGTGATCAACCAACTTTCCGTTTCATTCACGGATCATTTCTATCGCTTTTTCCAGCAGTTCATCCCTTCCTTCGGCAATTCCCCGGATGGTTGGTTTTACTTCCATATCCAAAGCGATACCGACACGTTGTGTTTCACGTCCGTCGGGATAATATACCCCGATACCGGTAATCATGGTTGGTACATTACCCGGAAGCACTATTCTTGACACATTACCGTCAGCAGCAGCTGTTATGCTTCCTATCACCTTTGACTTAGGGGCTGTCTGGAAAGCCATGGTATGGTATTCGGCACTGCTTTGGGTGACTTCATTCACAATAATGATGATCTTTCCTTTATAATAGTCCTGGTTGTTTTCCTGCCCGACTTTCAAAGCATCGGTAAAGGTGAATTTTCCAGGCTGAATAAGATCCCCTTTGCTAAATTTTACGAATGCCACCGGTTGCGGAACCAGGTGTTTGCCTAACGTGAACACGGTAAAATCAGTCCTCGGGTAACCGCGAAAGTCGATCACAATCCCTTTGGTATCTTTGAACTTGTCCATGATCAAAAGGATGGAATCGTTACGAAGTGTTTCCGGGAAAATATATCCGATATCGGAAGAAAGCAGGCGATGGGATGCTTTCGGAGGGCCCTGTACATACACCTCCTTCAGGGGGTAACAGGGCATATCAATGGTGAGTGGCATTTTACCGCGTAATACCTGTAATGTCAGCTTTTCATGATTGGTTTGTAACAACGTTCTGCTGATATTCCGTAATTGTATCGAGTAATTGGAAGCAGGGGTATACGGTAATTGTTCTTTAATGATCTTATCAATGGACTTCCCATCGATGCTTGTGATCACATCACCCTTTTTTAGCCCCTCTGCCAGGATCAGTTCCTGCTTCAGGAAACCGGTTACGACAGCTTTTCCCTCTACAAAGGCGACTTCATACGGAGCTCTGTTTTTTCCTCTCCATTCCTGAATGGCTTCGTCATTCCAGATATTCGCATGGGTATCATTCACGCAGCCGATCAATTCAAGAAGTGTTAATTTATAATCCTTTCCGGTCGTTCCGTCGAGAAATTTCGGGATAAATTCACGGGGTATAGTGTTCCAGTCTTTATCCGTAAGATGCCTGTAGGGAAAATAATACTGGATCATATTCCAGTACCGGAATAAGGCGAGTAATTTCATTCCACTGTCCTCACCCTCATTGAAATTTTTATATTCCTTTTCGTTTTTGAAATCAGGGTTCCTGACTCCGGGATGGAGGGCAATATAATAATGATCGGTGGCTCTACCCGCATCCTTGATTTCTTTTAATTTTTTCGATAGATCCTGATCCATTTTCCCATCATCTATCCATGTAAGGTCGGGGTTAAGTTTTATTTCTCCACTTTCTCTGCCCTGGTCTTTTGATGGTACTATTTCCCCTAACCGGTCGATCCACTGAATAAAAATCCGGTCCCTTTCTTTCGTGTTTTTAGCATCCAGTATCCGGGGCATGATGCGGAACAGTTCGGCATCCCAGTTATAATTCCCCGTTGCTACGGCAGGGTGATAATATTTCAGGAATCCCCATATGCGACATAACAGGTCGAGGTCGGAAACATTCCGGCCGGAGTACTTTTTGATCCTTATTTTCGAATCCAGGTCAAATTCGGTATCTTCACCGGCAGGATATTTCTTTTCTTTTTTAGGTTGTGCCAAAGCCAGATCCTTATCATCGATCAATACCTGGAAATCGTCTATCCATAACTTTCCCTTACCGGAAAGTATAGCACCTATAAAAATGGTTTTGGCCTTCTCGGGAAGCGGCAACGTTACCGAATACTCTTCCCATTCGCCCGAACCCTTGATGCCCCTCTGCTGCATATTGTCGAACTGAAGAGAACCTGCATCCCCGTCAATACGAAGCATCAGGCCGATAGGACGTTCCAGTTCTTCTGCTTTCATAAAAGCTTTGACGGTGATGTTGCTTCCTGCATATTTAGCAGGAATATTCCGGGCAGGGCACCCGAATCCATTTCCCGGGTCTTCCGTATTCGATTCGATACGCAAGGCATATTTGCCCGAATGTTTTACAACAGAATCTATCTTTATATCAAAAGAAGCAGTCCCCCATTTAAACCAGCCGTCGGGTAACTTTGCCGGATCAGATACTTTTTCGAATCCAAGATTATAATCAGTTGCTCCATCGAAATAGAAAACATTGTTTTTCGAATGGACGGTAGCGGCAAAAATAACCGGCAAGACAATGATGAATACACTTAAAATGATCTTTTTCATACACAAATGATGTTGTTTTACTTTATGATATAAATGATGTTATTCATTAATGATCTCCATGGCTTTTTCCAGTAATTCATCCCTTCCTTCGGTAATACCCCGGATGGTTGGCTTTACTTCCATATCCAAAGCGATACCGACACGTTGTGTTTCACGTCCGTCGGGATAGTATACCCCGATACCGGTAATCATGGTTTGTACATTACCCGGAAAGACGATCCACGACACATTGCCATCAGCAGCCGCGGTAATGCTTCCTATTACTTTTGCTTCCGGAGCGGTTTGGAAGGCCATAGCATGGTATTCGGCACTACTTTGGGTAACTTCATTGACAATAATGATAATTTTTCCTTTGTAGTAGTTTTCATTGTTTTCGTCCCCTATTTTCAGCACTTCAGAAAAGGTGAACCTGCCTGGCTGTACGATGCTTCCTTTGGTAAATTTCAAGAATTCGGTCGGCTGCGGAGTCAGGTATGAACCTAAGGTGAATGCCGTAAAATCTTTTCGCGGATAACATCTAAAATCAATAATAACACCCTTGGTATCCCTGAATTTCCTCATAATAACAGGTATAGAATCGTTCATAAGTGTCTCCGGCCAGATATAGCCAATATCGGAAGATAAAAACTTATGGGATGATACCTTGGAAAAATTTCTCCCCGATAGATATCTGATATTGGAACATACGACTTTACAGGTTTGTGGTTTACCGTTTCGAATGATTTGAAGCGATAACTCTTCGTCATTCGTGCGCAATAAATCATCAGCGATGGTGCGCAATTGCACAGACTGATTGGATGCCGGATAGAACGGTTTCCGTTTCTCTATGATTTCTTCAATCGGGCTCCCGTCAATATGGGTAATAATGTCGCCATTTTTAAGGACTAACGGATTTACCGACGGTTCATTGTTTGAAATACCGGTAACTACAGCCTTTCCTTCAATAAACGATATTCGGTACTTTAGACTGATACTGCTGCTCCTTTCCGGATGATAATAATAGGGGGTTCCTTCAACAATCTTTATGCTATACTGTGCAACATTAATGCCTTTCCATCGGTTTAATACATTATCGTTCCCAACAATGGTTGCTTGAGTATCATTCACGGATGCAATCAATCGGAGGATTGCCAGCTTGTAATCCAGTTCTTTGTTCCCATTGAGAAATACAGGAATAAATTCTGTCAGTACGGTGTTCCAGTTTTTGTCCGTCAGGTGCTTGTATGGAAAAAAATACTCGATCATGTTCCAATAGCGGAAAAGGGCCAGCAACCGCAATCCGCTGTCATCATAATACTTCATTTCCGGATATGGATTCTCATTTTTGAAGATCGGACTTCCTATACCCGGAGTAAGCCCTATATAATAATGTTCCGTACTTCTTGCTGCATCTTTTACGGCTTTCAACTTTCCCGACAGGGTTTTACCCAACCCGGGATCTTCCATCCATGCAAAATCGGGTTGTAATTTCACTTCCAGAGTATCAGCGGTCTTGTTTTTTGCCGGTTTTATTTTGCCTAAACGATCAATCCAATCTACGAAAATCTGGTTTCGTTCATCTATACTTTGGGCCTGGATGACTGCCGGTATTAAGCGGAATAGTTCGGCATCCCAATTATACTTGCCGGAGGCAACAGCCGGATGGTAATATTTCAGATAACCCCATATACGGCCTAGTATTTCGAGATTGGTTACCATCAGTGGTGTATGTGATTCAATCGTGATTTTCGATCCTTTGTCAAATTCAGTTTCTTCCCTGGCCAAATATGATTTTTCAGCTTTAAGTCTGGCTTCGCCAATATCATTGTCGTCTATCAGCAATTGGAAATCGTCAACCCAAAGCTTTCCTTTTCCTGATAGTATAGCACCGATATATATCGTTTCCGCTTCATCAGGTAGAGGAAGGGTTACCGAATACTCCTGCCATTCTCCTGTTCCTGTAAGCCCTCGTTGCATCATATTATCAAATTGTAATATGCCCGAATTACCATCAATACGGAGTAATAACCCAATGGACTGATCTACTTCTTCGGTTCTCATGAAGGCCTTCAGTGTAATATTCTTTCCTGCATATATGGCAGGAATAGAACGTGTCAGGCCGCCATAATGCTGTGCAAAAGTTTCACTTTTGGACTCTATGCGCAAAGCGTATTTCCCGGAGTGTTTTATCATCGAATCCCCTTGAATGGTATATGAAGAATAACCGCTATTGTGCCATCCTTTGGGGGAACCATCGAGAAAAACGTTTTCAAAACCAAGGTTATAATATCTGTCTCCATCAGGCTGTTGTAATGACTTTAATACCGGAAGATAATCTTCCGACTTAAACGTATCCGACCGGTAGAACATATAAGCAGCAAAACCGGCCAGACCGATCAGCAGGATAATTACCCAGGTACTTTGTCTCCGGAAAATCGATTTTTTCATGATTGTACATTTTTTGTTTGCTGCAAATATAACTGCCGGAACAACCTGTTTTTCTATTTGTATACCAAATGTGGTGATTTGTATACCAACCTTCATTTATGGTAATGTACGGCTAATCATCAATCCTGCAAATGGTTACAAGCCGCACATGTTCATCCGAATATCCCGTTGTTATCTTTTTGCGTCCGAATCCTACGGCTTAGAAATTATTTATTCGGATGAAGTATTTTTTTGGCAACATAATCATCGAAAAACCGGGGACGGAAACTATTGCCGATCAGGACCTCATGTGTACCGATCATGATGCTGTTATTATCAAATGAAGTAATATGGTCGGTGTTGATGATATAAGATTTACTGACCTGGATAAATGAAACGGGTAACTGGGCATTAATGGCTTTCAGGTTCATGCGCGTAATGATCCGCTGTCTCGCCGTATGTATGATGATATAATCCTTTAGTGCCTCGACGAAAGCGATATCGGAAAAATTGAGCTTGATGAACCGCCTGTCCGATTTTACGAAAATATACTCATTCCGAACACCTTCGGTAGTGTTTTCTTCGGATTGACTCAACAACGACTTGTATTCAAACGCACCCTCCACCGCTTTCCGGAAACGTTCTTCTTCAATAGGCTTTACCAGATAATCCACAGCATCCACTTCATAGCTTTCTGCCGCATACTCTGCAAAAGCAGTGGTAAAAATGATCAAAGTTTCACGGGAAATAGTCCGTGCAAACTCAATTCCATTGATACCCGGCATTTCAATATCGAGAAATATCAGATCTACAGCATTAGTTTCCAGAAATTGCATCGCTGAAAGGGTATTGCTAAACATACCACAAAGTTTTAGTTGCGGCATAGTATCTACCAAAAGCTTAATACCTTCCCTTGCAAGGGGTTCATCATCAACAATAATACAGTTCATTGGTTATTTATTACATATGGAATGAAAACGAATCATTTTTCCTGATCCTGAATAAAAAATATATCTTTTGTCGTTGGGATGATTATCTATCTTTGATTGAAGATTTATCATTCATATCAATTTTATCGCCAGATCCACCTGAAATATACCGTATTCATCCTTTATATCCAGGGAAAACCTGTCGCCGTATAGTAATTCCAGCCGGCGGCGCACATTTTTCAGACCTAATCCGCCCGGTCCGGCATTCCTGCCTGTCTCTGCAGGTTTCGAATTGACACACCTGAAATTCAACACATGATCATTAACACGAAAAATGAGGTAAACATACGATAAACTATCATTATCAGGATTATGTTTCACGGCATTTTCCACAAAAAGAATAAACAGCAACGGAGGAATGGTTATTTCTTCTAAAGGTCCCTCAGTAGTCACCGTAAATTCAAAATGGTCACGGCGTATTTTTTCCAGATTCAAAAAATCAGTCAGAAATTGGACATCATCCATCAGCAATACTTCATTTTCAGCACCATCAATCAATTGATACTGCAGCAGATCCTTTAACTTCTCCAATATAACGGAAGCCTGTACAATATCTGTCTTTACCAGTACATTGGCATTATTGAGCATATTGAACAAAAAATGGGGATTGATCTGCTTCTTCAACTGCTCCAGTTCCGATAACACAGTACTGTTTTCCAACTGGCTGATATGCCACCTATAGATATGCCACCTGCAGAAAAAAATTACCGCCATCGGACAGGCAAGTGACAAGGGTATGAAAACCTTTAATGAAAGCACGGTGGTCAGGAACTGTCCTGACTGATGAAAACGGTCAAGATAATATACGGCTGCTTCGAGTGATAAAACCATCAGGACGATTAATCCTGATAGATAGAGGACATATGTCGTATAGCGATGTTCAAACAGATACCCGGGCATTAGATAACAGGCGTTGACATAGGCCGGCCCGATATTAAAAACGAAAAGAAATAGCCATACAGCGATCAATACTTTGTTGTCAGAGATAAAAGGCCGGTAGAAAACCGCACCATACACCATATATGCCAGACAAATGGTGATGAATAAAATATGACGTAACAACCTGAAGCGCGGAGCAACAAGAAAGGCTGTCAATCCTACCGTACCATTGGAATAAAGATCACCCGTTTTCATGATATAGCAGGTATTATCTGATGAAGATCCAATTGTAGACGGATCATATTTTTTCCGTTTTCAACATAAGTGTTCAGCGTATATTGTCCGAAAAGTAAATCCAATCGCCGACGTATATGCTGAGATTCCCCGCCCGTTTTTTCCGGTATAATATGCCGGCTCCGGCATTCGAACATCAGTAAATTCCCTGTTCTAAAAAAAAGAAGCCGGATTTCAGACGAATCGTTTGAAAAGGCATGTATGACAAAAGGCAGGAACAAAAGTGGAGGAACCAGGCAATCTGACATATCCCCTTCCTGTTCCACATCATATACGAAATCATTATGGCGAAGCTTTTCAAGTTTCAGGAAGCTTTCCAAAAAATCGATATCCGTATTCAACAACACCAACTCTCTGGTACTGTCGTACAACTGATAACGAAGTATATGCCCCAGTTGTAGCAATACAGATGAAGCTTCTTCTCTTTTATCGAGGGAGGAAAATTCACCGGCTTTACCAAGCATATCTATGAGAAACCGCGGATTAATTTGGTTTTTCAACTGTTCCAGTTCTTTTTTTGCGGCAGTTTTCTCCAATTCCTGGTAAAGCAGGCCATCAAGCATCCATTTCCGGAAAAGGACCACAGCGGACGAACTTATGATGAGTATCCCTAATGATGAAGCCGATGCAAAAATTTGTAAGACGGGATTCATCTCAACTTTACCATATAATTCCCTGATTTTCGGGTTGTACGCAGGATTCGCCTTGTCGATCAAAAAAGCCTCTGCAAAATAGGCCATGATAATCACATATACCACGGCAAGCAGGTATACCCCATACCAACGTTTCAACAGGAGTTTCGGAACCAGTAGATAAATATTAAAATATACGGCCGATAAACATATGGCAGATGATATGGCAACCGGAAGCCAAATGGTATCTTTGGTATATACACCTCTCATTTCCCAGAAGGTTAACAGGCTAATAGCAATAAACAACAATAAATGTCCGATAAAGCGATATTCTGGCTTCACCAGTAACTGCTCCCCCATTAATCTTGTCCCATTGTTATTTTTATCCATAAAGATAAATGTATCATACAAATATATATGATTCGCACTTCCCGGTTGAAATTTTGTATACAAAACAGGATATTATGTATACAAAAAATAACAGGACTGTCATAAATTTATTTCAAATGATCGTGAAAACCTATACCATATATGCGATAAATATAAACCGGTAAAGTACTATTGTGTTGTATTGATGCGGTATTCGTTTCTGTTCTTATTCATTGCATGATAAAAAATTGTATTTTTGAAGCGGATGGAGATAAAGTCTGAAAGTCTGAATGTTTATAAAGTTTATAAAGTATGAATGTTTATAAAGTTTGTAAAGTATGAATGTTTGTAAAGTTTATAAAGTTTGAATGTTTATAAAGTTTGTAAAGTCTGAATGTTTGTAAAGTTTATAAAGTTTGTAAAGTCAGAATGTTCGAAAGGTTGTAAAGTTAGAATGTTTATAAAGTAAAAAAGTTAGAAAATTATAACGAATGATGTGTTTTCAGTTCATGGTTTATAGTTTATCATTACTCGCTGACGCTCATAAGACCGGCTAATGCCTAAATTCTCCATTCTCAATTCTCCATTCTCAATTATTTTATGTCCTTATTTAACCATCATAAAGAAAAAGATACCGATGACAACATGATGCTTCGCATGTTGTTATCGGAATTCAACCGTTCGCTGATGTTGATTGTCGATAAAGATCTGCTTATCGCCAACACCATTGCAAAAGTGAAAGAGATTGCACCCGTTGATCAGGTGATCTTCTATCTTCAGCAACAGGATACGGAACAGTACCATCGTATTGAAAACAGCCAGTACACCGGTGAAGTATACAAGCATGTTATTTTTAACATGCAGGACAGGCTGATCAACTGGTTGTCCGTCAACGATACTTTTTTACTGGTATCGCAATCACCCGACCTAATGAACTATTTTTCGGAAAAAGAAAAAAATATGATCCTGGAATCAGGGATTGAGTTCATTTATCCGCTAAAGATCATGAACCGTATGAGCGGCATTGTATTCCTGGGAAAACGGATCGATGGACAGCCCTTTTCGGACCGGGATCTGGATATACTTACCCTTTTGTTTGACCAGGCGGCTTTTGCTATCGAGAATACAGTGCTGTATGAAGAACAAAGCTCCAGGGTGAAAAAGATGTACCGTGCAGACCGGCTGGCTATCCTGGGACAATTGGCGGCAGGGGCAGCCCATGAAATACGTAATCCCCTGACTGCGATAAGGAGTACGATCCAGTACCTGGGAAAAGGAATGGATGATCCCGATAAGGTGGAGATGGTGGATGAGCTGATGGAGGAAGTGGACCGGATCAACAAGATCGTACAGGGCTTATTGTCATTTTCCAAGCCTTCGGAACTGGAAATGGCCGAAGTGGATATCCGGGAATTATTACAACAGTCGCTGACATTATTGAACAGCCAGATTACGAAAGGGAAAGTACAGGTACACCTGAATATACAGGCCAAAAACACCAAAGTAGAGGCTGATGCTTCTCAATTAAAACAGGTCTTTTTGAATATTATGCTCAATGCGATCGAAGCCATATCCGGCGATGAAGAGAAGCATCTTACACTTTCCGTGGAAAGCAGCAAACCTGTTGATATGAAATTCAGGAACCTGATCATTTCATTTACCGACAATGGAAAGGGTATCCTGCCGGAAGATATTGAAAATATCTTTAATCCGTTTTATACGACGAAGGTAGATGGAACTGGACTCGGATTACCTATTTCATACGGTATTATCAACCGTCATGGAGGGGAACTGGAGGTAAACAGTACCTTTGGCGAAGGAACTACCATTACTGTAAAATTACCCCAATTAATGATATAGTACTGCCATAGATAAGTGTTATATTATAATTTGTGATTAACAAATATTAAATATAAAAAATACAGTTTTTTTTACAAAAAGTATTACCTTTGTAAATTGGCAGGTAAATCCTGAGTAAGAGTGATAAGTGTCATAAGCATACTGTATGTATGCCTCTTTCAGGGTCTGCCTTTTTTTATTTTCATATGGCATTAAACATATATTTAGACGAGAGTGGTGATCTAGGTTGGATATTTGACAAACCATATAGAAAAGGTGGGTCAAGTAGATTTCTAACTATTGCATACATTATCTGTCCTTCTGAAAAAAAGCATTTTATAAAACGAATAATAAAAAAACTATATAGTAAATTACATATTCCCACAACAGAGGAGATAAAAGGAAGTTCCTTATCCGTAGAAAATAAAATATATGTTGCAAATAAAACAATGGATCTTTTAAAGAATCATCCTGATATAATAATCGGACACATAACAGTATCTAAAGAAAGAGTTCAAAAACATATCAGGGAAGATGCTAATAAGTTATATAATTACATGTTAAAATTATCTATTTTGCCTAAAATAGAAAAACATCCAATTGTAAATTTGATTCGGGATAATAAATCTATTAAAGTAAAATCAGGAAACAGTTTAATAGATTATTTGCAAACGACAATGTGGTTTGAACATAATTCCAGTACAAAAATTATTGATTTACCATCAGATAGCAGAAATGTAAATAACTTAATCTTTATTGATTGGATAAACAACATTGTATGGGGAAATTATGAAGACAGAAATAAAAGTGCTTTTGAGATATTAATACCCAAAATGGAAATCCAAACATTATTTTTTTGAATTATTATATCCTACTAATTCTTATTCATGCGTATATTGATTGCAGACGATGAAGCCAAAATCAGAAAAGTAATGTCTTTATTATTAAAAGACGAGGGATATGAAGTACGGATGGTGGAAAACGGATCGGCTGCTATTGCTGCTGCGGAACAATTTGACCCGGATCTGATCCTTCTGGACCAGCAGATGCCCGATATGACCGGAATTGAGGTACTGGAGAAAATAAAATCGACACGCCCCGATCAGGTAGTCATCATTGTAACGGCTCATGGATCCATATCACTGGCTGTCAATGCAATTAAGGGAGGAGCTTATGATTTTATCGAAAAGCCTTTTGATAATGACAAACTACTACTTACGGTACAACGGGCGTTTGAGTATAAGAAATTATCCGGGGAACTGCATCACCTGAAAAAGCAGATCAAAGAATATTCGTTCGGCCAGATCGTTGGTAATAGTGACAAATGGCGGCATGTGATGTCCCAGGTACGCAAAGTGGCACCGACGTCCGCTACTGTCCTGGTCCTGGGTGAAAGCGGAGTAGGCAAAGAACTGGTCGCACGTGCGGTACACCAGTTGAGTCCACGTTCCGAAAAACCATTTGTTGCCGTGAATTGTGGCGCCATTCCCCTGACACTTATCGAAAGCGAGCTTTTCGGATATGAGAAGGGCGCTTTTACCGATGCCAAGAAGACACATGAGGGTGCTTTTGAACAGTCCAATCACGGTACGCTTTTTCTGGATGAAATCGGCGAACTGCCGTTAGACGCACAGGTAAAACTACTCAGGGTACTGGAAGAAAGGGAGATCAAACGGATCGGAGCCAATAAACCGGTCACGGTGGATGTCCGTATTATTGCCGCGACTAACCGCAATCTGGAAGAACGGGTACGTCAGGGATTATTCAGGCTGGATTTGTTGTATCGTTTGAATATTTTTACCATCCAGGTTCCTTCATTACGGGAACGCAAAGAAGATATTCCCCGGCTAGTGGATCATTTTATCCTGAAATACAACAAAATACTCGGGTTATCTGTCGAAAGCATTACCAAACAGGCCATGGAAAAACTGATTAATTATGAGTGGCCGGGAAATGTGAGGGACCTGGAAAATGCCGTACAAAGCGCCATGATCCTTGCACAGCAGAAGATCATCGATACCGATCATCTCCCCATGCGGGTAAAAGGTTACCCATCTACTTTTGAAACCATTATCATGGACGAAGGTGAAACCAACAAAATAAAAGATGTAAATGCCCGTATAGAGAAAGAACTGATAGAAGAGACCCTCAAAAAATATGATTATAACCGGACTTTGACGGCAGATGCCCTGAACATAAGCCGGAAGACATTATTCAATAAAATGAAAAAATACGGACTATAAGAAAAAATGGAAAATGGAGAATGGAGAACCTTTAGCTCGGTGTAGCCAATGGAGAATGAAGAATTTAGGCGATAGCCGGTCTCATAAGCATCAGCAAGTAATGGAGAATGGAAAATGGAAAACATAGCGTAAACGATCTCACATAACCAGGTAAGTAATGGAGTGTGTATGATTTACTCATTTTATTATGACAAACTTTGGGCTTGTGGATTCATCTGGAATCACCATTAACTATTCAAAAGACCTCAGAAAAATACCCATATATGATGTTGCAATGTTTATTTGGGTAATTACTTACCCGCAACCCGGGTAAATAATTACCCATGATTTCATTTATGCTCATCTAACAATCAACAATAATCGATTAACAATCAACAATTTATATCGTTTGGCACAAACATTGTTTATCAGGTAGATTATTGATATGTTTGGAATGAAAAAACGATTAATTTTACCTGTGGTAGGATGTATATTGGGGTTTACATTGAGTAATGCTCAGGAAAATAAGCTATTGACCATTGAACAAGCCATAGAAATTGCATTACACGGCAGTTATACTGTTCGATCGAATGACAACAGCCGCCAGGCCATGCGGTTTGAATACCAATACTACAAAGCACAGTTCAAGCCCCGTCTGGATTTTAATGTATTTACTCCTTCGTGGGATGAAAGCGTAAGTGCCGTAGCCCAGGTAGATGATCTGCCGGTGTATAATTCCACCAGTTCTGTACGTTTTGGTGGTGATCTACGGTTCACTTATGTATTGCCTACAGGAGGTAATCTGGCATTATCGGGATTGATGTACCATGAGGCTCTGAGAACCACCTTTGCATTGGATTATAGCACCTTAAAACGCCGACAAGCATATACCCAGTACGGAATCATTTTTAACCAGCCGATATTTACCAAGAACAGGTTACGTGAAAACCTGAAAGAGGCCCAATACAAATATGAACGTTCAGAATTGTATTTTACCCGTGCGCAGATGAACATCGTTTATCAGGTAACACGCGGATTTTATGAAGTGTACCGGGCTTCCTATGAGAAGCAGATCAATGAGGAACGTCTTAAAAATTCACAGGAAGCATTGCGGATCGCCAAATTAAAATTTGAGACCGGTAATATACCTGAAGGCGACGTATTGATCACTGAGATCGATGTGGCACAGAATGACGCGCGTTTATCCGAAAGCATCGGCCTTTATGAAGCCGAGAAGGATGAATTCAAATTGCTGATAGGTATGGACATGAATGAAGAGATCGATATTCTGGCAGAAATGGAATTTGAAAGTATCATTGTTGACCTGCAGACAGCCATCGATCAGGCATTGGCCAACCGTTTGGAAATCAAGGAAGGAGAATATGATGTAAAATTACAGGAAATTGCTGTGGACAGGGCCAAGCGGGAACGGGAATTCAAAGGGAATATTTCCGCCTACTACGACCTCACCGGTTTAAGTACCAAATCAGTAAAAAATGTGGCCGACCTTTTTCAGTCTTCCTTCGATAATATGATTGACAGGCCTGATAACAGAGGGGTTACACTCACATTATCCATCCCTATTCTGGATTGGGGACGGGGAAAAAATATTGTCAGGAGCCAGACCATACGGTTAAAAGAACAGCAACTCAATCTTGAAAACACCAATAATGTGATCATAAAAGAAATCCGTGATATTGTCCGGACCGTATACGAGGCGGAAAACCGTTTCAGGATCAACCAGAAAAATTCGGAAAATGCGGCCCGTAGTTACCATATTAACCGGATGCGTTTTGAGAATGGAGACATTACCGGTCAGGAATTGTCTGTGGAACAGGCCCGGCTCTCACAGGTCAGGCTCGATTTCCTGAATGCATACATTACCTACCAGCTAGCCCTGGCAGACCTGAAACGTAAAACCATGTGGGATTTTGAGTATAACCGGAGTTATGTGATTCAGAGTGATCCATCCGTCAATACAGAGTAGAAATATATGCAACCGTACCATTCAAAATTGTATAATCAGAGAATTCATCAATCATTCATAATGAAAAAAATACTTATCTTTTTGGGGATCATAGCTTTCTGTTGTATAAACATGTCGGCGCAAAGCGATGGAAACAGTGAGGCCGCCCTATTACTCGACCTGAAAAAGGCACGTGCCGATTACGAAGTAGCCAAGCAGCAATTTGAAAATGATACTCGCTTATACAATGAACAAGCTATTTCTGCTAACGATTTTACCAAATCGAAAAATTCCTTGCTGAGCCGGGAGGTGGATTATCAGAAATTGATTCTCCGGTTGATCTCACAACAATCGTATGTGATCATCGAACGGGCCGTCAAGTACCAAACCATCAATGGGGAAAGGCGTGTAAAGGTAACATTGAAAAGCACGCTGGAAGGAAATGAAGAATACCTGAGCCAGTTCAAGGAACATTTTGATGTGTTCACGCCGGAAATGCGCTCCGGTAAAGTATATAATATCTTCGTTTCATTGGTGGATATCACCGACCAGACCATCATCGGATCTCCATATGAATATCAGATCCCTGCCATCGAAATAGGCAAAGAAGCGTCCGCCGATTTCGAATTGCTGAAAGATGCGGAAAATCTGCGTGTAGTACTCAATTACAGTGGGAGAAAGGATGAAAAAAACATCTACCTGAAAAAAGATGCAAGCATCAATGTTGTGGATATCAACTCCATGCAATTTTCCCAGGAGGCCGATCTTAGCTCAAGTGCTGTTTACGGGTTGACGCTGGAAAGATTTTCCACATCCGATGATATTTACCGGCTGATGGTGATTGGTTTGCCACAACAAGTGACTTATGAATTTGTGGATGAAAACAGTAAAGTGTCACAGATAAAATATGCACAGGGAGTGAATACCAAAAGATTATCGCTCCGTGTATTCCTGCCGGACAGGGATGACGAACAACTACAGATCGACCAGCCCATCAAGTTTCATGTGTTGGCACTGACCAATGAACAATACAATACCCTTTCAGGTATGGATGTTTCCGATATAAAACAGGACCAACTGGCCGGTCTTTCCTGTGGGTATGAAGAGTTGGAACTGATCCCCCGGGGAAAAGGAAAAATTGAAGTCAGGGCTACCAACCTGTATCATGAAATTAATGCGGGTGACAGTGTAGTTATGGATATTGTTGTCCGGAACGCCGGTTCCCGCCGTCTGGATAATATCAGGATCCTGACCGATAATCCATTGGGATGGAATACCCGGATATCCCCGAACCTGATCCGGACATTGGATCCGGAAAAGGAAACCAATGTAAGGGTGGTCATCCTTCCTCCTGAAAACAGTGGCGTTGGAGCACAGGAAGTAAAGATAAAAACCGAAGCGCTGGCAGATAACCGTAAAGTGGAAACTGAAGACAAAACGGTCCGGATACAGGTAAATGCCAAAACTTCCCTGTTTGGAGTTGTTATCATCTTCGTGTTGCTGATAGGTCTGGTGATCGGTATAGTATGGTTCGGCATCCGGTTAAGTAAAAGATAAGCTCATAGTGAAATATATTACCTTCTTAAATCGCATTGATAAAGTTGATTACATTCGCTAAATATGACATTATATTTATTATTTTAAGTAATTGTTCAAAATAATACCATACACACATGGAATCTTTTTTTACTCTTCTTTTTCTTGATAAAAAGAAGCAAAAATCAAGGCTTGCTTCCTCAGCGACCAGCCACTGCACGCTACGGGACGCCGGAAGAACTACCTTCGGTGAGATCGCTCCGCTAAGTTCGCCTTACGGCTCAGACAGCTTCCGGCTTGCCCCTTCACTTTGCAGGACTGGTGCCCGCTTCC
>JAISOY010000117.1 GCA_031275285.1 Bacteroidales bacterium
TGTCATGCAGGTATCCGTATTCTTCCAGGGCATCGTGGTATGACCCTCCGAGCAGCAGGTTGTGTGCCTCGCGCCAGTCGGCATAGTATGGCCTGTTGCGCAGTATGCCGGAGGAAACGATACCGGTCATTACCACGCAGAGCGCCATACCGGGCCAGATATTCCGGAACCCGGGTTGGCGGCGCAGAGCCCGTGTATCTGATGCTGTGGCTGCCGCCAGTACGGTAAAAAGCATGGACAGCGGCAATACATCGAAAGGATAGGAGAACGAGGCGAATACACAGAACGACAACAGGCTTGCCCGGTAAGCCGTGTACCTGTTGTTGCCGTATCCGCCGGTGGCTGTTGCTCCCGACCACCGGACGCCGAGGCACAACAGCACTGCCAACCCGAACACAAACAACCCGGTAATACCCAGTTCCACGGCTATATGTAGCCATTCGTTGAATGCGTATGCAGGATTGCCCGCTACTGCTATTTCGGCTTCGCTGCCTTTTCCTGCAGCAAACCAATCGGCCTGTGCATCGGGGTAAACGGCGGCAAAACGGCCTTGTCCCGTCCCGAACAACGGATGCTCCCCGATCATCGAAGCGGTGACTTTCCAGATCAGCCAACGCCCGTTGGCCGAGTCTTTTTTCAGGTGGTATGCGCCATAAAGGAGCGCCAGCACAACGGCTGTTCCTACTATCATCCCGGCAACACGTCTGTTACGCGGGATACGGGTCATCACCCGTTCACCGAAAACCGTCCAGAGCACCACCGCGCTTCCGGCCAATGCTGCCAGCCATGCCGCCCGGCTTCCGGTGAACGGCAATACGCCAGACATCACCACCAAAGCAACTATGCCCGGCCAGCGTTTTCCGGAAATTACCGTCCGGTCCAGCGCAAGCGATAAGGCCAGCGGCACACAGACAGCAATAAACCCCGCATACGGTCCGGGGTTGAACAGCGACCCTGTGATGCGGAATCCCCTGTGGTATGAAGGCAGCCATCCGCAAAGCTGTAAAATGCCCCATACGGCTTCGACGAAAGCAAAAACGACTATGATCCCCGTCAGCAAGGCCGTCATGTTGCGGCTTCCCGATAAACTGCGGATCATCGCATACAGGGGTATCATCAACAGGAAAAGGTACCAGTGCATACCTCCGCCGATGCCTTCCGTAAGCACATGCCTGAGAACGGCATATACAGCAAAGGCTGCAAAGGCGATATCGGCGCTACGTATCACCGGATCACCCTGCGGGTTTCTGTACATACGGATGCACCACAACGGAACGGCAAGACACATGGCCGATGCGAACCAGAAATACTTGCCGGTAACAGCGCCGCGCCACAACGAAGCATCGACAATACATACGGTTGAAAAGAGCGCAACGAGCGCTGCTCCAAAAAGAAACTGAGTTATCCGGGTCATCATGTATAATTAAGAATTAAGAATTAAGAATTAAGAATTTTTATGGAGAAGTCGGAAAGTGGGAAAGTTCATAAGGTCTGAAAGTTTATAAAGTTTATAAAGTCTGAATGTTGAAAAGTTCATAAAGTCAGAATGTTTATAAAGTTAAAAAGTGGGGTTCGGATATTTTTTATTGATGATTGATCGCATACTTCATAATGTTGGAATGTTCATAAAATCAGAAGATGAGATCAAGTAAATTCTCCATTACTCGTTAATGCTCATGAGATCGGCTATCGCCTAAGTTTTTAATTTTTAATTATTTTGTTCATCATTACTCGCTGACGCTCATGATACCGCTTACGCTATGTTCATCATTCATCATTCATCATTCATTGTTCATTTTCCATTTTTTCTTTCTACCACCACACCTGTTCTCCGTCTTCGTAAGTAAAAATGCGTTCTTTCAATTCCAGGTCGGCGCATTTCAGGCAAAACAGCGTTCCTACAGGCACACCGGTAAATTCCAGGTATCTCCCGTCGGCTTTCCGGCTGTCGTGCAGGCGCCACGAGCCGTTGTCCCAGTAAAACAGCCGGTGTTCGTATCCCCTGTAAACAAAGGCATCTTCATTGAACATGGCCACTTCGATGTGCGAGATCTGTTCCTGTTTTCCCAGGTCCAATCCTAACCATGTGTCCGTGGTGGGATTACCTTTCACCGTAATGGACAACAAGCTGGTATACCAGTCGCCGTCGAAGGCTTTACCCGCATTATCGAGTGACAGGTCGGGAGAGCAGAGCACATTGCCGGTCAGTAGTCCGTGGTCGTTTCCGATCTCCACTTCCGTCAACCGCCCGTACATCCGCCGGGGAACCTGGGGATCGGCATCCGGCAGGACATTCCTGCGAAAAACGAACCGGACATACCTGTATTTTTTCAAAGAGTTGATATAGAATTTTACGGAAATATCGATCGGCTCTGTTATCCTTGCCAATATTTCGGCATCCGAAAAATCGGCATGGTTGGCACCTTCCAATATGGCGCCTGTCAGATGTTTTCCCCATGCGCTGTCCCTTCCCCAGTATCCGCGGATACGGTTAACGCGTATTGTCTGCGTTCCGGATCGGCGTGCCAGTGATGTCATGCTTCCGTCGACATTCAGGATGAAAGGATCGCCTGCCGGATATATTTTTTTTCCCCTGTAAAAAGCCGGAAGATAAACCATACCGCATCCCATGTCCCTGAATACGGCTTTGTCGCCGTCGTACCTGCCCCATTGCACCGGTTTCCATTCATTGTCATTGAACACGCACAGATAACAATATGCCGCATCAAAAATCCGGTTAACGTTCACTTCAACATCATGCACGGTAAAATAATCTTTCGAAACATCCAGTTGATAAGGGTTCCTGAAAAATTCCGGAATATCCTCTTCTTCCACTCCCGCATCGGATAAAGGGCCAGGATCGTTTTGCCGCCGGTATGTCTGGCGGTATACCTTCGGTATCCTGAAACTGCCCCAGAGAGGATCGGTGGCTATATTGTCGTACAGCTTATTGTACTTCCACAGATCGTCGTTCCACGAAGTACCTATGGCATAGAATTTATTTTTCAGCAATATGGTATTCCAGAAATGGTTGTCGTTCCGGTTGCCCCATGCGGGAATATAATCGATGGAAGAGGGGATGCCCACCGTCGAAAGTAACATGGTGTTGAACCAGCACCGTTCGTAACACACACTATGCCATGATGTAAGCAGGTCCCTCACTCTCAGGAACGGAAAATCGGTCACATAATTCGTATTCTGAAAATAACGGTACCGGTAAAACAATGAATCCACGTTGACCCAGACGGGAAGAGGATAATGCTCCGATAAAAAACTTCCGTGGCGGCTCATGAAAAAGCTTTGCCAGTCTTCCAGCGATGCACCCTGCTTTTTCCGGTATGGAAGCATGTATTCGAAGAAATCGTCGAAAGCGATACTGTCGCGGTAAGGATGATGCTGCCACGCAGCCATAGCAGCGTCGATATGCCTGATCAGATAATCGCCTGTAATATGTTCGATATCGGGTTGTTGCCTGTACACATGTTTCTTCAGAGGGAATTTCCGTTTCAGCGAATCCCATTCCCGGTCCAGGGCGATCCTTTCTTCGACTGAATAATATCTGATGGAATCCATTTTGTATAAAACGGGATCGTACAAATGCAACTCCGTTGTATCGAAAGCGTAATGTCCTGGCATGTTGGCGATCAGAAACCGGGCTGCACGGTATTTTGAACTATCCTGCGGGTTTTTCGCGTAATGTTTCAATACTTTTTCCACTTCGTGGCGATTGCTGCCGGCCAGTCGCAGAGCCTCTTCCAGTTCCGGCGGATAGTGTGTGCACGATGTGATGAAGCAACAAAACAGGAGTAAGTTCAAATAAGTAAGATATTTTATCATTGTTGTATTTTATGTTATTTCAATGGGTAAAAGGGTTTGTCTAAAAAGTTTTTTTAAGCGGAATTACAAATCCCGCTTAACACTGGGATATTTCATCTGTTTAAAATTATTACGCTTGCGCTAAGTTGATTTTTAAAGGTTAGATATAATACGCCATAGATAATCATTATGGTGGGTGAACAATAATGTTCATGGCTATTTCATTATGGTTGTATTTATGTTATTTCTGACCGGTTCCGAATCATTTCTTCCTGCGTGTCGACGAACTATCGCTGGCGTGATACTTCTTTTGGCGGTCTTTTACGAGATCCTGAAGTGTTTCAAACCTTTGAAAAGTGACCCTCGTATTCATCAGTACCTTGACGGGAACGCCCTTATGCCGGCCGGGCGTCCAACGGGGCGACGATGATACCACCCGGATGGCTTCGGCATCGAGATACTTGTCGACCGGTCTCAACACCTTTACATTTTCCGGTTTCCCCTTTTCGTTGATCACAAATGAAACATACACTGTTCCCTGCGCTTTTTTTTCGTCTGCTTCCACCGGATAGACCGTGTTTCTCGCGACGTATTCACGGAATTCTTTATAATTCTCCACTACGAATACCGGCTTTACTTCCACCAGGTCGTATACGATACAAGTGTCGCCGGCATTTTCAACAGCATAGATACCAGAGGTAAATAAAAGCAGCATCAAACATGTTGTAAAAAAGAATAGATACTTGTTCTTCATAAATTAATATTAAAGGGTTATTTTATAACATATAATTACATAAATATTTGTTTAACTTGTTTATTTTAAATGTATTATTGAAGTGTATATCCCGATTATACCTATAGGTCCACGAAGAAAGCAGGCAAACACCCTGATAAGTTCAAGTTCGCCGAATGAATTCGACAGTGAGTTGCACTCACGGCTATTTACATTCAGCCCATTCGGGACATTGGATAAATATCGGGACATGCGTAATTATTAATTTTGAATGTGAAATTTTAAATTCGAAATCATGTAATGTCGTTTACTTATGATTACAGACTTTGCTCTTTGGGGGAGTGTTCTATTATGCTTTGTTCCGGATCATTTGTTTCGGGCTGCTTTTTTCTGATCTTCCGGATAATTTTGCCGTTTTCGTAAACATAACCATTGGAAAACTCGCCATTCATATGGTAAAATACAATCCGGCCGTCGAAGTCTTTTTTATCAATATAGACAACCTCCTTATAGGGTGAAAAATCCGTTTGCTCCAGATATTTCGCCGAAGGCATGATGGTCATGATGCAGCTTATTATTTCGCCCGAACCGAGGTTGGTGATCACCACCAACCGTGAAAAGTTTGCTATGTAGCGGTTATCTCCCGTTTCTTCATATTTTTTCTTGTTTTCCTCATCCACAATACAATAAACCCAGCCCGACATTGGAAAAACGGGAGTTTCAACGGTTTTTATTTTGCTGTTCGACCTGGTGAAAGCCCTGTTCCAATCTGGTTTTACAAACATGGTATTGGGACTTGTCGCAGACCTGATCGAAAACTGTTCGGGATAACGCTCCATGATCCATTGACGGGCATCTTCAACTTCCTTATCAAGTCGTTTCTCGTAAACTAAATCATATTCGCTCCTGCACGAAAACAGCAAGAAACATGTAAGTACAACAATGGAAAACCGGGAACTGATGAAAAGATAATGTTTCATACCCGTCCATATTGCAGCCATAACAAATGTAATTTTTTTCATATATGTTTATCTTTTGGTAATTAAGCACCCAGTGCTATTTATTTTTTCTTAAGTCGCATTGATCGAATGGATTACATTCATAAAGCATATCATTAATTGTTTTATATTACTTACAATGTTTCGTTTTAGTATTATAAATATGTTCGACATCAAGACCTTCATAAAAACGGAATCCTATGTTCTTTCAACCGTCCAAATCTATATTTTCCCGTGTTCATGACTGTATAAAAAATTATAAATCACGGCTTAACCTTCGGTACGGCGCAGCCAATCTGAAATTCGACTCAACATCAGGTAAAACCGCCCGGTTCCGTATCATTGCTTCCCTTGTGTCGACGAACTATCGCCGGCGTGATGCTTCTTTTGGCGCTCCTTTACGAGATTCTGAACCGTTTCAAAGCTTTGAAAGGTGATCCTTGTATTCATCAGTACCTTGACGGGAACACCTTTATGCCGGCCGGGCGTCCAACGGGGCGACGATGATACCACCCGGATGGCTTCGGCATCGAGATGCTTGTCGACCGGTCTCAGCACCTTTACATTTACCGGTTTCCCTTTTTCGTTGATCACAAATGAAACATACACGGTTCCCTGCACTTTTTTTTCGATTGCTATCGGCGGATAGAGCGTATTTTTCGCGATGTATTCACGAAATTCTTTATAATTCTTCGTTTCGAATACCGGTTTCACTTCCACCTGATCGTACAAGTTACAGGTATCACCGGCATTTTCAACAGCATAGATACCAGAGGTAAATAAAAGCAGCAACAAACATGTTGTAAAAAAGAATAGATACTTGTTCTTCATAAATTAAAAATCATCAATTATCAATTATCAATTATCAATTATCAATCATCAATTATCAATCACATCGGCTGTGCCGGGTTAGGGTTATGGTTCTTACGCCAGACCTCGAAATCGCACATGTCTATATATTCGTCTTTGAGCAAACTGTTCTTATTGTTCTGGTTGGTTGCAATATCCCCGCCAAGGCTGCGGTATATCCCCCACTTACCACGCAGGAATGTCGCTGTTTTCCGGATCATTTCGATATCTCCTCTCTGATGCTCTATGAGTACTTTATTGTCTCTTATGCGGGTTATTTTAATGCGGTAGAATCCATGCTGGTCCGTGTTTCCACCCTGGGGCATGAAGTGCATTTCCTCTTCTATCTGTACCCATTCGTTTTCGAAGTCATCGATAGGCGCCTCTTTCATATTACCCCGGCTGGTGCCTGATCCCGAGGCAGTGTGTTCAATGCAGACCCTCCTGTTTGTACCGCTGTTGGAATTGGCGCGCAGGGTAATGGTGATCATGGGGCTGCCGTTGTTCGAACCATCCTGGGCCTTTATCTGGTGGATATGGCAGAAGTTATTGGTTGGCTGGTAGCCTTTGGGTATTCTCATTTTCCATCTTAATATCTGCCATTCATTATAATGCCCCTGCATCTTTGACCAGGTAGTATTGTTGGTCGCCGATTTGAACTCATTACGCTGGCGGTCGCTGGTGCCGCAACGGTCTGTGGTTGCCAGGTATCCGCCATTGATCGGGTATGGGGTGTTGGGAGCCGTATTGATATGGATATAGAACCGCATGACCGGTTTATTCAATGTGGCATCCATTAAAATTTCGAGGTGTTTGCCGTTGGGATAGCCTCCGTTACCGGTACAGTTCGGATATTCGGAATAGTCGAACCCGATGTCCCTGAACAGGTTGGTGTGTAACCAGCTGTTGGTCTGGCCGATTATACTGTTCGGTATATCCCCGAGCTTGCCCATCAATTCGTAACCGCCTCCTACCGTAGCTGTGGATTGGTTCAATGTGAATGTGTTCGCGACAAACCCTTCTATCAGGAAATCTATTTCCGCGGTACGCATGGCGCTGCCGGAATTTATCTCAACGCTGAATACGACCTGGTTATCCGTTTTCTGTTTCACCGTTACCCATGTGTCTGCAGCGGGGATACGGACATCCCATGCGACGTCGCACGTAACGTTCACGGTGATATCGGAGGCTTCATCGGCTACACTCATTTGTGCGGGGTCGATCGTCAGGTCGGGGAGTATGTGTTGTTGCGACAGGCTGAATGAAGCCTGACTGTCCGTCCCTTCCAACCCGAATGAAATACAGGCCGTGCGGACTGCTCCGGATTGATTGGATGTTACGGAAACAACAACCTGCGTTCCGGTCTGTGCTTTTACTGAGATCCATTCCATTGCCTCGTCGGGTACCTGCACGGTCCATTGGGCGGAAGCCGTCACGTTTACTGTTATCTCTTCTCCTGCAGGCAGCGCTTCCGCCGATACCGGATCGATCAAAATGTACGGGTCGGTACCGGTTTGCGTCACCTTCACTGTTTTGGCGATACCTCCTTTAGTCGCCACGGTTACAGTACAGGTACGCACGCTGCTCAAAGTATTGGCTTCAGCGGTCACACGAAGGCTTGCGTGGTTCTCTCCCGAAGCGGGTACGGGTGTTAACCACGCAGCATCGCAGGTAGCGGCCCATTGGGTATTGGAGGTAATGCCGATAAAAGCGTAATTTTCCTTTGCGTTGAAATCAAGCGTTTGGGTATTGAGCTCCAACAGGTCTTCCTCAATGGAACTTTTTTTGGAATCACTGCAACTGGAAAAAAAGGCGGAAACCAACCATAAAAATACCAATACTCTCCTGTTCATCACTTTTTATTTAGAATTTTTAAAAAAATATAAGTAATTGTTTAAAATTATGTCATACATATATGGAATCATTTTTACTCTTCTTTTTCTTGATAAAAAGAAGCAACTGAGCGAAGCGGTCTCACGAACACCATATAAATTATCTATGGTGAGTAAAAATCAAGGCTTGCTTCCTCAGCGACCAGTCACTGCACGCTACGGGACGCCGGAAGAACTACCTCCGGTAAGGGCTCGCTAAGTTCGCCTGACGGCTCAGACAGCTTCCGGCTTGCCCCTTCACTTTGCAGGACTGGTACCCGCTTCCGGAAAGTCAGGCCTCTCAAGTGTATTACCTCTGTATGAGCAGGGGAACAGAAAATATGATAATGTGAACTAATTATGAACATCTACTTATATGCATACTAAATTGATTTTATCACTCATGACCGGCATCACCGGTTTATCAGACAGGTCATCACCAGAAAACCTATTGTGGAGGCTGTCCGTTCTGAAATACTTTTACATTGCGCCAAAGCACTTTAGCAGGAACCGTTTGTACATTTACGGTTCCATAACACCCGTATTTGAAATAATTCGGATCAGAACTGGTAGGAATGGCGTTGTCGGCTTTTTCAAATTTCTTTTCCCCGTCGATATAGACTATCACACGTCCCGGTGTCGTTACTACGTTTCCTGACGATACCGGCTGGAGGTGGATCACATTGACCCTGTACCAGCGGGAACGCGCTTGCGTAGCAATCACCTGTGACGATCCGACCCGTATTTCGCCCCCATTCGCACTGAAAGCCCGTAACATCAGTAATGTGGCATTTCCTGCTTCGTTGGAACCGAATACCTGCATGATGCTTTCGTCATTGGTGTTCAGGTCGAATGTTACGTATCCTTCAAACTGTCGGGTACCGGAGGTATAATTATTTTCCAGGCGGATCTCCGAACGGTTTGTTCCGGTCCTGTAGAAGTAGAATTCTTCCTCGTTGGTTGCCGCCGTAAATTTATAGTGCGCAACCGGGGTCGGTATCCTGTCTATCTGTTCCAGATACGGGACCCAGGCGTAAGTATACAATTTGGTTTCCGGATTTTCGAGGCTTTGCGAAAGATGGATCTTCTTTGTCGGCGAGTACAGCACCCAACCGGTACCTAACCCGTTGGTAATGGGAATTTGCTGTTTTTGTTCAACGGTAACGGAAATTCTTTTTGTAACATCCGAAACCAGTTGAAGCGTAATGTCAACGGAACGTTCTGTTGTATTGGGATGCAACTTTTCCGCCGTGAGGGTGAGTGATGAAATGTTTTTGTCTTTTACCTTCAGCCAGTTTGCCTCTGCCGGTATCACAACATCATATTCGCCGGTAGCTGAAACGGATATGGTTCTATCGCCTGCAACGGCATCAAATGTTATTTTGCCGGCGTCAACATCGATATTGCCTTCACTGATGCTTTTCTGGGATAAGTTTACACTGGCGCTGACCGATGGCGCATCGTTTAAGGTGAGGGTAACAACAGCAGAGCGTCCCTGTTCCGATTCATTAGCTGTAATGCTGAGCAACAGCGTTCCGGTTGTCTGTGGATCTACGGAAAGCCACTCCTTTGCATCATCGGGAACCCGGGCAGTCCATTGGGCGGATGCAATTACCCGTATGCTTATCTCATCACCTGCCGGAGATGCTATCGCCGATACCGGATCGACCATGATGTACGGATCGGTCCCGGTTTGTGTCACTTCCACTGTCCGGGTGATCCCTCCCGTAGAGGTCACGGTTACGGAGCCGGTGCGTATGCTGCTCATTGTGTTGGCTTCAGCAGACACACGAAGGCTTGCGTGGTTCTCGCCTGAAGCGGGTACGGGTGTTAACCACGCAGCATCGCAGGTAGCGGTCCATTGGGTATTGGAGGTAATGCCGATAAAACCGTAACTTTCCTTTGCATTGAAATCGAGCGTCCCGGCATTGAGCTCCAACATTTCTTCCTCATCGGCGCTTTTTTTGGAATCATCGCAATTAGAAAAAAAGGCAAAAACCAACCATAAAAAAAACAATATTCTTCTGTTCATCACTTAATTATTTATTTAGATCAGCTCTATAATATTTGGTAAGATCATCGAATTTAAGTTTACCATAAGTAAAGAAAATCATGTTCATGTTTTTGGTAACGTTTTGAAAAAGTATCCACTATCAGGAGCTGGGATGAAATTTACTTTTAATTGTCATGTTTTCCGGATTTTAAATTTCATGTAAGATAAATTCCGGAGACGGAGTGTAAAAGATCATATACCGGTATCAGCATAAAAAATATGTGATCCGGATAATTGCCAATAGATGCAATGGTTTCATTTTTTATATAACCCCTATTATCAAAGTTTAAAAGTAAAGAGCCATTTCCTCAGATTATTGAAAAAGGTTGCCCGTTTTCGGACGGGCAACCTGACATCAAATCGGTCGGATATATCAGATGCTTATTGGGTACTGTATATCATGATCTGTCTCGTAGCCACATTACCACCACTACCGGTGTTAGATCCATCGTTAGTAGTAGATGTTATAACTACAAACCGTACATATTTCGCTGTAACAGGTGTCGCAAATTCATGCGTCACCCTTGCGTTACTTGCAAGCGTACCTTTTTGTGCGTCATTGGCGCTTACAAGTTTTGTCCAGGTAGCATCATCGTCGCTCACCTCAATAGTGTAGGTTTGAGGGTTAGGATTGGTCTGGCGATTCATGATCGTCATTCTGTCGAAAGTCACATAACCATCGGCATTGCCGTAGCCGGTGGTCGCACTGTAGTTCAGTTTGACCCATACCTGACCGACACCGACAGGGGCAACTTCTCCGACCTTCGATCCTGAGCTTGTCTGCCAGAATGAATTTGCCCAGTTGGGAGGGGTACCATCCAGCTCACGACCGTATGTGTCGGCATACTTACCCTCGAACGCTTTGTAATCATCTTCAGTATAAATTCCGTCAAATGCACAAAATGCCATACGATTAGTATTTTGCGCACCCCATGTGAGTGCGGGAGTGCCGGCAATTTTTGATCCAGCATAGAGTGCCAGACTTTGTTTGAGATTAATTTTCCCCACGTTCTTTTCCTTGTCTCCGAGGTAAGTAACTTTCAGGTCAGCTTCACCTGCTACAGCCGTGCCGGGTATGGTTACAGTCATCGATGTGCCTGTCCTTCCACTGGCAATCGTTCCCTGAACGTCTCCGAAATATACCTTATCTATCAGTTCGAAATAGTTCCCGGTAAGGGTGGTATTATCCCCGATAAATCCTTTAGCGGGGATTGTGACCTCCGGTGCAACGATCGACAGGTTGATCGTACCCACGTTCACTTCCTTACTGCTGAGGTAAATGATCTTTATTTCAACATCGCCTTCTGCAGCTGTAGCCGGAATGATCACATCCATCGACTCATTTGTTCTTCCTGCCGCAATGGTCCCTTTCTCACTGCCGAACAATATCTCATCGACCAGGTCGAAATTCTGGCCGGTAAGGGTGATGCTTAATCCTATAATACCATTACCGGGGAATGCCTCTACTTCCGGCGCGATCGGGAAGCTCAAAGTGCACGATCCCAGTACTGAATCATAAATGCCGTGGAAAACAATTCTCAGATCGACCGGTCCTTCTTCGTCTTTTATAGGAATTGTAACAGTCATTGATTCACTTGTTCTTCCGTCGGCGATCGTAGCTTTCGAGTCGCCGAACCATACTTCGTCGATCAGGTTGAGGTTGGTACCGGTAAGGGTAATATCGTCCCCCATGGTGCCTGCGGCAGGAAATACAACATCTTCCGGTTCCGGAAGAAGTAACTGCGACAGGGAGAGTATTGCCTGCTTTTCGTTATATTCGTTCAATTGGAATATGATGCCTGCCGAGCGGTCTTCGCCTGTCCTGTTAGGATCGACGGTAAATACCGCCTGCGATTCCGTTTTCTCTTTCACCTGTATCCAGTCTTTTACTTCGTCGGGTACCTGTACCGACCACGGATAGGATGCAGCTACCTCTACGGTGATATCTTTGCCCAACGGATCTACGTCTGCCGTCCCGGGGGTAATGATAACAAACGCTTCAAGTCCGCCCTGCGTCACCTCAATTGTTTTTGTGATACCTCCATCGGTAGTCAGGGTAATGGTGCCTGTGCGCACATCCGGATTTGAGTTGGGAGTAGTCGAAACTGTCACGATGAAGTTTCCTTCGCCCGAGGCAGGAGTACAACTCAGCCACGTTTCGTTCCAGCTCGTTCTCCATGTGGTATTGGAATAAAGATTGACATAACCTTCACCTGCCTGTTCATTGAATACCAGGCTTGTCGTTTTCAGATCCAGCGATTCGGGACCTTTATCGTCTTTATCTTTACATCCGTTGATGAATGTCAAGGAAAAGAGTACGCTAAAAATTAAAAAAATCCTGTTCATAATTATTGATTTTTATTGATGATACCTACTATAATTTCGAATTTAAAATTTAAAATTCCACATTAACTTTGTTGAGCCCTGCGGGGTTCAATATTCGCAATATTGTGAATATTAACAAACTAAAATAACGATTTGTGTAATTGTATTTCATAATCCATATAAATTGATTTTTTATCATGAGATTCTCAAATAACTTAATATAAGTATACCACATAAATTAATTCATACTACATTATATCCCAAGCATAAGAGGATCGGCCTGCAACAGTCGGCGTTAAGAAAATTCGGAGTAGAGGGCATCAAAAACAAAATCTGTTTGAACGATAGCGAGTTATTTTGTTTTGCCCGAAACGAAGGATTTTTAGCCAGAACTGTTGTAAGCCTTGATTTTTGCTTCTTTGCATCAAGGCAAAGAAGAGTAAAATTATAGAAACTGATTTTCGGCATGTACTTAGGGTATTTTTTCAACATGTTGATTCTCAATATGAATTTTAAAATGACATAATATCCGATGACTTATTGAACTGCATTTTTTACCAGTTTAAAGGTTTTTTCCGTATCGCGATCCGTTTTCAGGCGCACGAAATAAATACCCGGCGGATAATCCGCCACCCGGATAATGAGTTCACCGAGATCCTTAGCCAAAGACCGTGAAAATAACTTTTGACCCAAAGAGTTGACGATCTCTATATGTTTTACGGAGCTGATATTTTGAATATGTACCTCGTCACTCACCGGATTGGGAAAAATTTTGATATGGTCTGCATCCATTCCGGCATAACCGGTAACATTTTCAATGGATATGCTCTTTTCAAGCACCTTTATTCCGCAGGGATGAGTAACCCTGATCCGCAAAAAACCTTTTGTGGCATTATTGGCAACAGAGATCTCCGTAGAATGATCCGCCGGCTGGCCGAACGTGATACCCGTTCCCGTATATTCCCATTCATACCCGGTTACATACGGGTAAGGCCCGTTCACAGGATCGGCCACCGTTATCTGGTATGATCCGCCGGCATGTATGCTTTCCGGAAAGACCGAAAATTGAGGGTCGGGTAAAAGTCCCATGACGGTTACCACGGCCGGTTCACTTTCCAGCGTCGTCCCCTGGTAGGATACTTCAACGGTATATACTCCTGCATTGGCTAAGGATACACGATTGTAGGACAGTACATTTTGTACCGCTCCTGTTATAACGGTCCCATCCTTTTTCCACCGGTAGGTAATCCCGTCGCGGTCAGGCGCTATTGCTTTCACCGACAGGCTGACTGTCGTATTCACACATGTCTGTACCTCTTTCGGGTGTTCGGTGATTGCAAAGGGTATATCCACCCTACGGGCATCCAGCTGGGCTTCGTACAGCGATTTAGGAAATAATCCCGGCTTGTTTTGTCCTTCATTATAGCCGGTGGTATATTTTGCATCGCTGTTGCGGTATTTCCTGACAGTGTTGGCAATAGAACCGATGGAATAATTCTGTCCGGTGGGAACTTTATCAAGGTACAGTGCGCCGTTTTGTATGTCGCAGTTCCAGAATACGCTGAAAATAGCGCCCCATCCGTGGTTGGTGCCCATATTGTCGCGGAGGAAAAACCCTAGCCTGTTTGCATTGTTGTTGAACGTCCAGCCTGTTTCTTTCCATCCGTCGATCAGTATTCCCTGTGAGAACAGGCGATGTCCTTCCGATGCGGCGCTGGCATATGTGGAGGAGTGGTTCAGGACCACAATCCCGCTAACGGTTGAGCCTCCGTTCGATAACCAGTGGTGGCGGCCGTTGCGCGAAAGACAGTCCCTGAAAAGGATCAGTTGCGAACGGTTGTAGTTCTCGAAATTGTATTGGTTGGCTCCGGTATAATAGCCAGAACAATCCACCGACCGGCAATCTTCAATCGTACTGCGCGTCACTGCTTCGGTCTTGATTCCCGCATGAATGAAGTCGGACAGGTGTAATCCCTTCGCCCAGCAATTTTCCAGTGCATTCATTTTGATACAGTTCTGGTCGGGCGTGGTAGTGATGCTCGCAGGTGTGCGATCCATAGATATACGGAGGTTCTCGATGCCGGTGTTGGTATTGACGCTTCCCGTAGTGATCCGGTGCATATAGGCCTGCGAATATTGCCTGTCCAGACAGTAAAATACCGGTGCATCCACCGTAACCTTGTTGCCTTCTATTTTAGTGATATATCGGTGATAGCAGATATTAAGGTTGCCCGTTGTCCATTTGGACCCTGCATCTCCGTTGTTCACCCAGTTCGAATTGCCGCCGTACCATATTGCCGCCAGGAACGCTTCCGTTGAAGGGTACTTGATACATACTGCATCTCCGACCGAATAACCTGCCGCGGATTGCACATCGAAAGAGAAATCACCCGGCAGGACTGCTGCAGTGGTGATATTCACCTTACCGGTCTCGTTGCTGGTGTTGCTTCCCCAAGTGGCGCTGCCTGCACTGGTGGCTCCCATCACGACCACGTTCGTTGCCAACCCTCCGCTTGTACCACGCCGGTATATTAAGGTCATGGTCTGCAGATCGGCCGCTGTCAATTTATCGGTCGTTACATCGGGACCGCGCCCGGCGCCCCGGAGCACCACGCCTGAGGCATTCAGGTTGATCGTTCCGTCGACATAATACCTGCCTGCTGCAAGTTGTACCACGCCGCGAAATCCTTCGCTGTCGGGAATGAGCGCAGCAATTTTGTTAATGGCCTGTTGTATGCTGGCCGTATTATCAGCATTGGCTATCGGCGTAACAGTTACGATGCGCGAAGACTCCGGACGGTAATCGGGTATGGCTTCCCCTCCTTTATAGCCCGCATGACTGAAATCGGGAATTACAAAACCGTCGGCATCCTTATAATAAGTGATCACGCCGTTTTCATCCACTTTTACCAGTTCCGACTGCCAGGTAGTTTGTGCAGTTACCGGAATTGCAAAAAATACGATCAATACCGCTCTGAAAATTTTTTGTAACATAAACATTCTTATTTTTTTCCAGATGATAGGTTTATACGGAATCATGCCTACAGCTGAAAAACGTCTTTCAAGCCGGATGAAATAATATGCTTTCCGATGTATTCTTCTATCAGGTCCGGACCGGATATTTCAACTTTTTTGATATACGGGCAAAATACCTGTACATCTTTCCCGTCAAACTTCTATTAACCCATTGGGTAATAAAGTTAAGCATATAAAAACCCGCCACAACAACCGGATCAGAAATGATCCGGTTGTTGGTGCAGCGGGTTTTTAGCTGTTATGGAGCAACATCAATGTCGCGATACCCCAGGTAGAACTCGGCGATACAGATGGTATTACCGCCACTGGTCCATGTATCGAACTGTACTTTGATGTAACGATACTCACAATTATCGGGAAAGGCCTGATTACCGGTCTCGCCTCCCACAATAGCTGCAAACACTTCAGTATTCGGAGGCGTTGCGGAAGTTACATTCGCATTGACAGGCACGATCGGTTCATCATTGATCTTTGTCCACAGTGCCTCGTTCGTGATACAACCGTCGTCATTACTGCCGAAGAAAGTCATGGATTGTGGTTTATTGGTATCCGTTAAACTTCCGTTTTCCCGGTAGCGGATCCTGAAATAATTGAATTCCTGCGGTTCCGTCTCGCTCAACCGGATAATGAACCATGGTTTTTCAGCGGGCGTGTTGATCCACATGCCACCCCACCGGTGAAACCCTGTCCAGTTTGCGGTTGGGTCTCCACCCCAGCCATCAAGTGTTGCATCAGTGGCGGTACCTTTGGTCATACCCAGATAGGTGGAACTAAGGTTGTCGATGATTGCTGTCGGACTGATCCTGGCGTCTCCGCTGGCAGGATAGGCAGCGCCGGCATTTCCTCCTAAGAAATGTGACAGGTATGGCGATTTCTTTTTAGCCCAAACAGGTGCTGCAGTATTAAAAGCAATAGTGCTTGGAGTCGAAGGAACTCCGGCATCCCCGGAATATACCAGCGGGTTGTCTGACATATCGGTTTCAGGAGCTATATACCATTCGCTTCTGTCCAGATCTACATAACCGGCCGCATTTACCTTCACCAGGCATGTAGCCATTATGCCATTATCTTCTGAGACCACGTTTATGTAGGTATATCCTGCACTTAATCCTGTCACCATTCCAGTGCTCACACGGGCGACTTCAGGTCGCGATGAGCTCCATAAAACCTTCTTATTGAAAGCATTATCTGGGTAGACTGTATGTTTCAGGGTTACAGCCTTACGAATCTCTACCGCTATTGCTGACTTTTCAAGGGTTATTTCGGAAACACGGATAGCCGGGGTTACCTTTAACGTATCACGAACGCAGGAAATAATATCGACACTCGTTGCCGGCTTGTAAATGACACGGTATACCAGGTCGCTGCCATCCAGGATATCGGGTATCTTGGTCACATTCCGGAACAAGACCGGAATAGGATTGGCCGGGTCATTCGGATTAGGTCTGGATACGAGGTCTTCAGGCCTTGCAATGGTATCGATACGTTGTTCGCCCGAAGAGGTAAAATAGGTGAGTTCGGTACCAATGGTACCCTCGTAAGTCGATGCCACCCAGTATATCCTCATTGAGTCGCCCGCATGCTTGTAATCATAGTCCCTGATGATGCGGTTATCTAACGCTTTCTGGTAATTTTCTCCGTAGATGGGAATGGTAAAACGTGTCGCTACCGATGCGTCCGCCAGATCAGCGTTTAAGTTGATCAGTTCGAAACTGTTGGTGCCTTCGGTGATAGGACTTACTTCAACGATTCCGGGTGCATCCGGCGTGGTCAGTCCAACTTCAAAAACTTTGGATTTTTTGCCCAAATCCCATTTGATTTCCAAATTCTTTACCTGCGGGTCGCTCAGCCAATAATGGATGACCATGCGTTCGATACCAGAAAAAACTTTCATCGAATCGAATTTGGCAACATAGATGATCTCCCCGTCTTTCAGGTATTTATCGTGTAAGTCGTTCATCTTGTCGCATTGCGTCAGAATCACCACTACCACGAAAAAAACAGCCATATATTTCAACATGTTCTTCATATTCATAGTGTTTGATTAATTATTCACCCCCATTTTCTACATATTCCGCTCCCCAGAAGGACATTTCCGCGAAATGTATTGCCGGAGTGAGGCCCCATGTTTCCAAAACGTCTATGCGGTAATACCGGTATGGATCCGTACCGATATCAAATACATAATCGATCCCGTCGACCTGGGCAAGTTGCCTGTCTTCTGCCGAAGTGGAATTTAAAGGCATGCCTGAAGGTTTAACCGTGTCAAACGAACCCAAAAGCACCCATTTTTGCTCCTGATGAGCCGGGTCCAGAGAATTGTCGTATATTTTTCGCGGCGAGGAGTGGTTCGAACCATACACCACCAGTTTTTTAGGGTTGTTATGAGAGAAAGCCCAGCTATCGCCGCTGCGGTGCCAGATCTTAAAACGACTCAACTCACATTTCATTCCCATATCGAAAGTAAACGCCATAGGGGCGATTAATGTGCCGGTGACTGTCGGGTCAGCAGTATGGAACATATTGCTGAGATCAGCATCCCAGGCTTTTTCGATTTCGTAGCTGCCACTGTAACGGGAGTACGGAATATTTGTGTCGCCATTCCATCTTTTATAAGGTTTGGGAATTGCCTCTTCAAACCGGGGTGTATATTCTCCTTTTTTTAACTCGGTGAAATTGCCCCACCGGTCGCATATCTGTACACCAAACACAGCAGGTTCATTTGCAAAACCGCGGACATTGTATTTCCCTTTTGATGCATTGGAACTCCATTGTCCTACCTGTCGCATTTGAATATCATTCGCCAGGTCATTTTCGATGGTGGTTTTCGTTTGTGGGATGGATACCAATGCCAGAATAGAGACCATATCCTTGTTCTCCCATTCAAGTTTGATGCCGCCAAAATCCTCCGTTATCACGATCGTTTCCATGATGTCCAATATGGGCGATCTTTCAGGCGTGACCCAGATATTAACGGGTTCGGATTCGTTCTGGCTTCTGTCCACTGTCCGTAATTCTACAAGACGTGGTTCGGCATCCCTGAAACCCTCGATTTTGATATGGTTTTCAAATTTGGATACTTTACTCATGATCTTCTCACCGGTGTCCAGTGTATAACGTGCCACCAGATACAACAGGTCCCTTTCATCGGGAAGGGTGTAATAGATGTTCACTCCACCTCCGAATGGCTGTACTTCCAGGATCTTTTCGACCGGACTGGGCTGACCACCATGTATGGGATATTGTCCCCTTTCATTATCTTCGCATGATGTCAATACCAATATTAACGCTAGTATTGACCATTTACTTAAAGTTTTCATATTGATAGGTATTAATAACTTTACAGTTTAAATATTATGTTTACCATCCCGGATTTTGGACCAGATGTGAATTCTGTATTAATGATGATTCCCTGATCGGCCATAATAATTCCCTTTCGGAGAATGAAAGCTGCTTGATCGTGCGTAACACGTAAAAATCATCTGCTGTGGCTCCGTCTATGTTCCATCCCCTTACCAGCATGTTGTTCAATTTCAAAATATCATATTTGCCGTCATAATCGTTACAGCTCCACCTCCTGATATCGTAATATAAGTGGCCTTCGTACATCAGTTCGTTCACCCTTTCCTGCTGTATGATCTCGCGCATTCCCTTCTGAGTTGTGTGTTTACTCGGGTTTAACGAGCTATTTCTCCAACTGATCTCTACACCGGGAAGACCTACACGTGCCCTGACCCTGTCGATATATTCGTAAACAACACCATCGGGCGCAGACAATACTTCGTTACGCGCTTCAGCATAAAGCAGGTAAAGGTCGGCTAGACGCATATCGCACCAGGGATATGAATTAGCTGTACGCGTGCTGCCAATGAGTTTATCCAGGTACGGGAAAATTTTACGTCCACAGTAGCCGGTAATGAAAAACCGCTCATTACTTCTCTTTCCATTAAGTTCGGTCACCTGGGTTGCCCCGTCGGGTGTGAACCTCATCCTCAGAACCGCCTGATTGTTTTCATTAAAATCAGTGGTCTGTGCGCCATACCAGCGGGCGCGGTCAAAACCCACACTGCCGTAAAAACGATATTCGCGGTTGAAATGCAGTTGGGCTGTTTCTTCGAATTCAACTATAAATTTTGCATGGCGATCGTCTCCCCTGTTTGTTCTGTAACGGTCTTTATACCAGCCGTTGTCAGACCATTCGCGATCTTCTTCAATTGGTACTCCGTTTGCCGACCAGAACTGTTCCACAGACCACAGCGTTGGACACCAGGCTCTGCGTTGAACAGTATTTCCGGTAGTGACATCCATAATCGGAAAGCAATCCTGATTCAGAGAGGAAGCTGCCGGGTAAACCGACCAGATCTGTTCGTTATTGACCGGTGTTGTCATCACCACCTGCATGGCAAGCATATACCGCATCGAATCAGACAGGGTCAGTTCATTTTCAAAAAGATCTTGATACAAATTATATCTCAACACATTTTTTTCGATCTGGTCTATCGCTTCCCAACAGGCATCCATCGCTTTTACCCATTTCTCGGGATTTTTTTCGGGAAAGAGTTTCACTCCTCTCGAGTCGGTGAAATTGGCAAAATTCGGATTGTTATTTCCGTTGAAGAAAGGGCTGGCATAAAAGGTCAGTATTTTGGCTTTCATAGCCATGGCTACTATCTTTGTGATCCTGCCCATTCCACCCGTCGGACCGTCAGTTTCGGTATCGTATAAGTCGGGAATCGCTTCGTCTATCAGTTCGATGATATACTCCATCGTTTCGTCCATCGGATCGCGGTAAACCATTGATTCTTCAGGTGTTGCTTCAAGGGGAAGGGACTTCCTGATGGTGGGGATAGGTCCGTAATGCAGCATCAGCCACCAATGGTAATATGCTTTGAGGAACTTGACTTCGGCAGACCAAAGCACTTTCTCCCAAATCTCCATATTAGGCACGGAATTAATATTATCCAGGAAAAGGTCGCAACAACGTATCGCCTTGAACATGTTCTTATCGGAGCTTACGCCATTGGCGCCGTCCCAGTAATTCATGTACGGGGCCTCTTTATTGTTGCCATTCACCAACAACCGGTATCCAATGGGATACTCGTTATCGGTACGTTTGAACTGAAAAGATTCCGGCCCTGCAGTTCTTCCCGGATGCGCCTCGGCATAAGTCGAGGGAAGAAATGAATAGCAGGTGGCCAGATAGCCGATCGCCCTTATCCTTTCGCCGAAAGCATACTCCACAGTCGCATTTTTATCAGGGACGACATTTAAATAATCACACGCGCTAAAGAGCACGATAATTCCTAAAATGATTGTCTTTTGTAACAATGTGATTTTATGATTTTTCATACGGTAATAATTTTCTTTTAAAGGTCGTATGGAACTCGCATGATTTTTATGATCATAGACTTTGGTGATTTTGTAAAAAATCATGCTTCGTTTCATATAATGATAATATTAAATGATCAGAATGACATATTGATACCGAAATTGTGCACCCGCTGAATAGGATAGCCCAAACCATTACCGGCCATTTCGGGATCCCACATCTTGAATTTGCTGAAACATAACAGGTTCGTTCCGCTGTAATAGAATCGTAACGAGGTCAAACGGATGCGTTCAATCAGTTTTAATGGTAGAGAATAACCGAATTCCACAGATTTCAACCTGAGAAAACTGCCATTTTGCATGAACCATGTACTGGTTGCTGCATTATTATTCACGATTGATTCGGAGAGGCGTGGCCAGAGTGCATAAACATTCTGGTTGGCTTCCGACCAGTAATCGTCTGCATATGCCTGCAACACCTGATTTTGGCCCCTTTTACCTCCCAACGATGTATGGCCCGAATGGTGGAAAGGCGATGTCATATTATGATTGAGCCAGAATGACGACATGGCCGATCCCTGGAAGAAAAATGAAAAGTCAAAACCTTTGTACCCTGATGATATACCAAATCCGTAATTTATTTTAGGCGAAGTAGGATGACCAATGGGTACCCTGTCAAGATCAGTGATCTTTTCATCCCCCATTATACTCCTGTATTTCACATCGCCACCCCTCACTTTCTGGCCATTGGCAACATTTGACTGGTCAGGCGAATTAGCCACTTCCGCATCATCTACAAAAAGCCGTTCGGCAACATAACCAAAATTTTGTTTGGTATGTTGTCCTATCCTCGACCTCCATGGTGCACCCACCATACTGTAGTCGGGTTCTTCGTAAACGCGGTATTCATTAGTGGCATAGGTAAAGTTTCCCCGGGCTGTGACCCAGAGGTCCTTGGTGACACTCCATTTGTAGTCAAGCGACAGGTCATAACCCCAGCTGAGGGCTTCACCGACATTGGCATAGGGAATTGCCTGTAACCCCATGGTTCCGGGTATGTCGGATCTTTGCATATAAATGTTGTACCGGTAATCGCGATACAAGTCCAACTGGATTTCCAACTGTTTAAAAAGCTCCAGCTCGAACCCTACATTTGTTTTCCGCGAGGTTTCCCATGTAATACCCTGGTTGGCATACCGGCTGATCATTACTCCGGGATAGGTTGTTCTTTCACTGCCCCATCCCCAGGAATGCGCATAATTTCCTGAATTGAGACTTACCTGCGACAGATAGAAAAATCGGTCTGTTTCGCTGCCGATAGCGTCATTACCCACCAATCCGTATGTTGCTTTCAATTTGAGTTTCGAAATAACATTTTTCAATGATTCATTCCAGAATGCTTCGTTGGAAATGATCCATCCTGCTCCTACCGACGGGAAAAATCCCCAGCGTTCTTTCTTGGCAAACCGTTCGGAACCGTTATAGCCGAAATTGAGTTCGATAAAATAACGCGAATCAAACGAATAAGTGAACCTTCCTGCTAATCCCATATTTCTCGTAGGTAGTGATGTTTCCAAAAGGAATTCATCATTCGACGACAATTCATCCCGCAGGGTAAAAACCAACAACCCGCTCGCACTGTGTTTGTCGGCAAAAGTGCGGTCGTAATTCAATGCGGTTTCCCAGTAGGTGGTGGTAATCACCGTTTTAGTGGAACCTGTCGGCCGCAAATAATCGGTTCCCTGGTTGGGATTAAGTTCTTCCAGGACGTAGGTATCATTAATTACATTGTAACTGGCAGCCGGAGCGTTAAAATAATAAGGAATGTATTCCCTGTTAATGTAATATTCCGATCTGCGGTTGGTATTGAACATTGTCCGGAGATTCAGGCCTTGCGTTACAAAATCCAATTTTTGTTTGAGTTCGACCTGAGCCAGCATTAATGCCTTTTTGTACTGCCTGTATCCCCTCATCAAATTGGCATACGGATTGACATAAACACCATTATTTCCAAGATTTCCAAACAAGATGTATCCGAGATTCTCATGTGCTGCGTCAGGTTCGTAATAGGGTGGGTAATCGACCGGGCTGGTCTGCATGATCTGCTGGTAGACATTCGTTCCTCCGTCGATGGGTCCTTGATAGTCGTCCATGGTGGCATGCAAACGCACAATAACTTCCATGGTTTTTATCGGGTTAATATTGACATTGGAACGCAACACATATTTGTTCAGGTTAATATTATTGGTGAAATTGTTGCGCTTATCCACCTTCAGGTTACCATGATCCTTGGAATAGGTTCCTGCTACATAATAACGGGCAATGTTACCACCTCCGCTGATACTGGCATTCAACCGCTGGTTATAGACTACGTTCTTGAGCAACATACTGTACCAGTCAACCGCCGGAAATACCATAGGATTAAGTCCGTCCTGGGTATTTATTATTTTCTGCTCAGAATGGGGAAGAGTAACAGCAAATGAACTTTCAGGATCAGCTCTTGTTAACGCCGCTTCATTATTCATTCTCATATAGGTGATCGGATCAACAAGATCTACTTTGCTGGTAGGTTGAGACAGGGAGTTTTCAAACCTGAAATTGAATTTCGTTCTTCCTTCACCTCCTTCCTTGGTGGTGACCAAGATCACACCGTTCGCGCCGCGTGCGCCATACAGGGCCGTAGCCGTAGCATCCTTCATAATGGAGAAACTTGAAATGTCATCTACCTGCAGGCGGGCAAGGTCATCTTTGGTCAACTCCACTCCATCAATGAGGATCAATGGATCCTGTTTGTACCCAAAGGTGGTAACGCCGCGGATAAAAAATTCGGCATTGTCCTGTCCCGGCTCGCCGCTTCGCTGGTAAGAGATCAAACCTGCAACACGTCCTGCAAGAGCCGTAGTCAGGTTACTGGAAGGCACTTTTAATTCGGCTACGTTCAAGGTTGATACCGAAGCGATCGCGCTTTCCTTTTTCTGCGTTCCGAAAGCAACTACCAGTACTTCTTCCATTGATGTCGAAGCCTCTCTCATTTGCACGGAAATAACCCTCTTGTTGCCTACCACGACCTCCTGCGTTTCATAACCCATGAAACTAAATTGCAGTACCGATGTGTCACTGGGTACCATAATATTAAATTCACCGTTGATATCAGTACTGGTACCTTGCACGGATCCCCTGACAATTACATTGACACCGGGAATTAATTCCCCGGTATTGTCTGAAACAGAACCGGTCACCCGGATTCCCTGGAAAACGGTTTTATTTTCAATATTTGCTTCAGAAACCGGAGGAGAGGCTAAAGCATTTCCGTTTATCAACATGACCACACAGCAAAGGATAAACAATGCTAATGTGTTCGTCGTTTTTTTCTTCTTTTGTTCTATGTGTACCATATCTTACATATTATAATTTCTTTTCGTCGTTTTTAATTTTATCATCATATATTAAAGTTTAATTATTAAAGATGTACTCATCGGGAGCAACGCATTGGCGACCGGATTCTTATTTCAAAAAATGATCTCATCATAAATTTTTTTATTTGGTTCGCAGAGGTTTAATTGATATTCTTTTTAATTTATCCGGTTTAATCTGACCGGATTTGTATGTATGGATATCGAATGATTTGGATTTACCTTTGGCGGTACGTATTAACATCTATACCTATAGTTTTTTCCAATATCCTTTGATGATACTATCTGATTTTTTAAATTTTGTAAAACATTGATCGCAGATATATTAACATTGTAAAACAAGCAGAATTTATAATCGCATACTTTTGTATATGCTGACAAATTAAGATTAGAATCCCATCATTTAGTATCACAATTGTCCCAAAAACTTGTAATTTTATCCCAATCTCGCAAGTGATTGTTAATTAGTGAATTTTGTATTTGGTTATCACAAAATGGGATTTATTTTATCCTCATTTATAGTAGGAGTCTTGCCGGATTTAATATGGAAGTATCTCTAAGTCTCCCTGGAAAATAGAATTATAGTTATAAAATTTTCAGTTTTTCTGTATTGTCTCTTCCTGCCAATTGAAAACCCCTGGATGTGAAAATTAAAATCTATAAAAAGACAGGCATTAGCAAGGTTAGCCTTGCTAATGCCTGAAAAAACCAGTATTCTGTTCAATAAACTGTAACGATTATTTAGGACCAGTCAGGGAGCATATATCCCCCAAAAATTGAGACCTGCTATCATCATCATTTTGCCGTCATTATAGGTCTCTTTAACTACTAATCGCAGGTATCGGTATGAGTCGGCCTGATCGATAGCAAATTCATAACCTGAAGTATAATATCTGTCGTCACCTTCCGGAATGGGGTCTGTTGCGAGTTTGAGCAAATTGCCACCAGAATTAAGTATCTTACAATCTGCTATTTTCGTCCATGTGCCATCTCCTTTCCAGGTATCAAGGCCACCTGCTTCGGTCCAACTCGTCCAGTATGCAAGATTTGCTGCCTTGCCGCCTATTTCAGTTAGCGGTTTCGGGGAGTTGGAACCCCATATTTCAAAGTCGACAGGCATCGGTGCGTAACCATTTCCGGCTGGTCTGGTCCTTGAATAGAAATGCATTCTGGTATATACGGCCTTTACTCCCATATCCATCGTAACATAGAGCGGGTAGGGTATAGCATCGGTAGAGCCTGCTACATACCACCCAAGATTTGTACTTTCGCCCGGACTCCAGTATTGCCCACCGGTATTTGTCGGCCCGTTACCGTTAAGCGCAATCGTGAAATCCCTATTGGCAGCCGTAAAGGCAAGGTCTCCGCGCCATGTGCAATTTGGATCCCCATTCGCAAGAGCTGCAGTAGTTACATTGCCATCCAAAATTGACCACACATAAGTGTCATCTTCTCTTTTGCTGATTATTTTCACTTCACCGGCAACAGGTTCTACTAAATCAATGGTTCCATCAATAAAAACGGTTTCGCCGTAATATAGTTTCACTGCTACTCCGTTGGCAGCAGCGGCATCTGCAGGGATGGTTACCGTAATTAAGGTTGCCGTGGCGGAAACGATCGTGCCTTCCTTATCGCCGAATAGTACTTTGGTAATCATACCAAGCCTGGTACCTTCAATGATGATATCTTTCCCGATCGTACCTTGTGCGGGAACGGTCGCTGTGGGTACCGGCATCACCAGTTTAACCTGTTTTTCGATAAAATAGGTATCGCTGTAATACAACTTCACGGCCACTTCGTCGGCAGCAACGGCACCGGTTGGGATGGTTACCGTAATCCTGGTTGCCGTAGCGGAAACGATGGTACCTTCCTTGTCGCCAAACATTATTCTGGTGATCATATCAAGCTTTACACCTTCAATGTCAATGTCATCACCTATGATACCCTGTACGGGAACTGTCGCTTTGGGAATGAAATCCTGCGACAATGTAAAAGCAGTTTGTTTGTATGTTCCTGTCAGATCAAATGTAAGCTCTGCTGTGCGAAATTCACTATCGTTAGGTTCAACGGTTAATACCACACTGTTATCCGTTTTCGAGCCTTCCTTAACTTTAAGCCAGCTTTCTGTTTGAGGTATGTCGACAGTCCATGCTCCGGAAGCAACCACCTCCACCGATATTTCTTCTCCTTCCGGTATTACATCAACTGTTCCTTCCCTGTTGATAATTATATACCAATCCAGACAAGCCTGTTCAATTTTCAGGCTTGGCGAAATTTTGCCATCTTCGGTCTGCACATATATCATTGCATCGCGAATTTCTTCCGAATTATTGGGCTCTACTGTAATATTCACGCTTCCATTACCTTTGCCTGAAGAAGCGCTTAAACTTACCCAATCATGTAATGTGAATATTTTCCATTTGGTATTGGAAGAAATTTCAATCGTTTTTGTTTCTCCCTCCTGTTTAAAAAGTTGCTTGGTTGTCGGAGCTATCGATAACTCATCATAGGGATTGGAAAGTTCATCTTCACTATCTTTACAACCTGCAAAAACAGCGCAAATCACCGCTAAACTTAAAAAAAATATTTTTCTATTCACGATATTTATTTTTTATTGTTGAATGATAAATAAGAGTCCGGTTAAAATTGTTATTCATCGATTTATTGATACGCTATTATCAATCATGAGGTTGAGGATTTGGATTGGAATTCTTCTCGTAAACCTTGAAATCGCACATCCAAATGGATTCATTTTTCAGCAGCGAACTCTGTCCTACCGGATTATTATTCAGGTTGCCGCCTGCCAAACTGCGGTAGATACCCCATTTGCTTCGTATATTCGTAGCACCTATTCTCCACATATCAATATTTTCACGTTGGTAATTTATCAAAACCTTGCCGTCTCTGATGCGTGTAATAACGATGCCATAATATCCATTGTGGGTATAGTGTACTTCTTGTACTACCTGCACCCATTCGCCTTCAAATTCTGAGAGCGGAATATTGTCCACCAAAGTACCCAGGCCGGTACTTGCTCCATCAACAGCGTGGATCACCTGTATTCTTTTGTTTCCTCCACTGCTGTTAGCACGCGGAGTAATGGTGATAACCGGAGCGCCGTTGTTGGGGGATTCCTGAGCCTTGAGTTGGTGGATATGGCAAAAGCTGCCGGTTGGCTGAAAACCTACCGGTATTTTAAATTTCCATTCCATTATTTGCCACTCGTCCCAGTTGCCGTTCAGCTTTGCCCAGGTAGCACTTGTTTGCGATTTCATTTCATTACGCTGACGGTCAAAGGTGCCGCAACGATCGCTGTCAATGACCGGCGTAATATGAATGTCGAAACGCATTACCGGTTTGTTCAGCGTAGCGTCGTTTTCGATTGCAAGATGCACTCCGTCCCTATGGCCGCCCAATCCGTCGCAATTGGGATATTCGGAGTAATCGAATCCGATACCTCTTAACCAATTATTGTGCAACTGCGAGTTTGTTGACCCGATAAGCGTCGCCGCCGGTTCAATGACACCCATCAAAGTATAACCGTTCGCTTCCGGGCTGCCATCGCCATTTTCATCACCCTCCTGCTTAAAGGCTAATGTAACAGCAGTGGGTTCGCTATCCTGCCTGAAAGTAATGGTTGCTGTACGCACACTGCGCGAAGTGTTTTTCCCGACACTGAGAATTATACTGTTGCCGGTTTTTTCCTTTTCGGTGATCCATGTCGGAACAGTTACATTCCACGGTTTTGAAGCCGTAACGTTTACAGAAAAGTCCTGCGCTTCGAAGGAAACAGTTTTTTCTGTTGGGTCAATAGTCAACGGACTGATATAACCATCCTGTGTTAATGTAAACTCAGCCTGTTTATCGGTATCCGTTAAATTAAAGACAACAATAGATGTACGTTCGGTTTCTGACGTATTTTCGGCAATGCTTAAAATTACGGTTGATAAAGTTTGCGTCCTTACGGAAATCCAACTTTTATCGGCTTCTGGAATCTGTACGTTAAATTTTCCGGATGCCGTTACAACAACATTTGTCTCGCTTTTTGTAAATTGCGCCATCGCCGATTCTGGTTTTATAGAAATAGACGACGATTCCGTTGGTGGTCCTTCCGGCTCTTCCGGTTTTTCAGGACCGGTATTTGGACTTTCTTTGCAACCGGAAAAAACCGCGACTAACAATAAAAATAAAAAAAATGCCTTTCTATCCATCACACAATTGATAATTAATGGTTAGTTTTTGAAAAAAGGTTATCCGTTTTCGAACGGATAACCTTTAAAAATGATATTAATTGTCATAGTACAAACCAAGATGTGTTAAACCTGTATTATTGGTTCCGTTGGTTTTAGTTACTACCCACCTGATATATTTTGTTGTAACAGGTGTATTGAACGTATGAGTACGAAGTTGTGCAATTCCATTTCCGGGATCAAACGGTGTAGATTCTCCGGCACTAAGAATTTTTGACCAAACGTTGTTGTCATCGCTCACCTCGATGGTGTATTGTTGCACCGCACTGGTGCCTTCGCGCGGTATAAACTCTATTCTGTTAAATGTTACATATCCGCCCGGTTGAGTGCTGAAACCCGTAGTTTCGCTGAAATTCAACATGATCCATGGAGGTTGGGAATTTCCTGTCGTGCTAGGACCTGTTGGCGAAAGTTCACCCGGTTTGGCAGAGGAATTAACTTGCCAGTAGGTACGACCGGTAGCACAATTAGCCGTGGTAGGACCGGTATAAATAGCCTCAAACGGCGTTTCGCCAAATAAAGCATAACAGGCTAAGCTTGTAGTGCCATCGATTACTCCGTCGCACGCATTAGCGGCTTGTCGCCCGCCACCGCCATTACCCTGGCTACTTTGTGTTATCCTGGGGGTGGCGGGGGTAAGATTAGAATTTGCATAGAGGGCCAGATTTTTTGTAAACAGGATATTTCCGATCTCTACTTCAGTTCCATTGTCGTACTGAAGTACCAGGTCAAGCAATCCTGCCTCGGTTGGGGGGAGGGTAACACTCATATGAGAATCTGTTCTACCATCATCAATATCGGCCTCAATATCACCAATCATCACGTAATCAACTAAATCCAGGAACTCGCCTTCTAAAGTAATCGTTTTAGTTAAACCTGGGTATAAGTGCACAACCCTGGAGAAAGATGTTGCTTCCGGTATGGCAAAGATCTTCATTGTGCCTGCACTGAAAGATTCTGACCCGTACACTATTTTTACATCGATCGCGTTGCCTCGTTCCGCAGTTTTAGGAATCAATACATCCATTCTGGTGTTGGTTTTTGTAAGCGGGTCAATTATTCCCTGCGTTTCGCCGAACCAAACTTCTGAAACAATCCTGAGCGGAACGCCGGTAATCCTGACTGATCTTCCTAATTGACCTTCTTTTGGGAGCTGGTTAATACGTGGCTGGGTTAAAAATGCCTGATTGACAGTAACCTCTGCTTTCAGGTCTGTATCGTGCAAATAAAATGTAAGGTCTGTTTCACGATCCGAATCAGTCGCATTCATTGCAACGTCAAAATAAGCCCGTCTGCCGAGATACTTGCTTGTCTTGATCCAAACAGTATCTTCATTCAGCACTATATCACCAACAGACCACTCTCCCGATGCAGTTACTATGATTGAATAATCACCTCCCAGCGGATCAATTTCAGTTCTTCCGCTTACATTGAGAAGTATATTCGGCATCAGTCCTAATTGCGTTACCTGCACCGTATGTGAAATATTACCGTTTTCGGTTGCTATCGTAATTGTAGCTTCGCGTACATCCTCGCCAGTATTGGCGTTTGTCGCTTCTACTTTTACACTGTTACTGCCAAGTCCGGATGCAGGTTCAATAGTTAACCAATCTACATTGGAGGTCACAGTCCAACTGGTATTGGAAATAACAGGGATATATTCATAGCTGCCTTCCTGCTGATACATGTGGATGACTTTATTATCCATTTCAATATTCATTGTCGGCGCATCTGTTTCAGATGAGTCTTTGTTGCAATTAGTACAAAATGCTATCACAAAAACTAAACTTAAGAAAAATATTATTTTATGCATGATCATTTAAATTAATTATTATTAATAAGTAACGGTCATCCCTCATCGTCGTCATCCTCATTATCAACTCCGACATTTACCGTAACGGCCTTTATTTCACCCGAAGGGATAGAGGCATAGATAGTAGCTGTACCCTTATTATTAAAAACGATCCATCCATGTTCCATTACAGATGCAACTTCCGGATTTGTCGACCACCATGTAACTTCAGTTTGGGTCGTATTAGCAGGATAAAGTACATAATCGATCTTTTGCATTTCCTTACAACCATTCCAATCTCTTGTAATGTCATATGTGCTCAAGGTTATGTCATCCACTGGGACCCAAGGTCTTACCCATACGTAAATATTGGTGGCATCGTTTTTGGAAGCTACGGTAATAGTCGCAAAACCTTCTCCAACTGCTTTTATTAATCCGCTTTGTGTTACGGATGCAACTTCCGGCTCAAGACTTGTAAATACATACGTATTTAACCCGGGGCTTACATTTACTTGTTTCATGCTGTGGCTACCTGCGTTTTCGCCAATAAACAGGTCAACACTAGTAAATTCAACAAATGGCGTATCAGTAATGTTAAAATCATCGTACTCACAGCTGAACATCGCCACTGTTATGGCAATCATAGCCATAACGTTTAAAAGCTTAATATTATTTCTTGTTTTCATATTGTTTACTTTTATGGTTATCCGTAAGTCTTCTTAATTTTAAATAATTGTGGCTTAAGATGAATTGCGGATATACATATTTACTTTTTATTTAAGTCTTCAGTATAGTCCAATCTGAGTTCTTCCCATATACGTCTTGGTGTGAGAATTGTACTGCCAAATTCTACAAAATCGTAACACAAGCGAAATACATGATATTTAAATCCCCAGTCGTCTGTAACTAATTCATAGGAATTCAAATAACGGCTTTCACTGTTGAACACGTCATTATCGATCTGTGTTAACTGAATACCTTCAATATGGTCTTCGCGCCAATGAGTAAGCGTTATCTTGTGCATGTTCGTAGGCGTCTTTACCATCATGACTTCGCCATCGACTTCCACTTCTTCTTCAAATTCTATTTTTTCGTCTTCTATCTTGATGTTGATACACCATCTGGGATAAAAAACTGCGGGATCAGCATCGGCATCAACCGCTACCTTAGTGGAACCGAACATTCTTAATTCATTGTGCGAAACAACCCAGATTGTTTTACTTGCTAAAAGTTGTGTAAGGCTTGGCTTTATTACACCCGGATCACCGTTTAACCAATTTGTCATTTGATTATAAATAGCCGCTGATGATGTCCAACTTCCGCGTTGAGAATAAGAGGGAGCCGATAGTGTGTTTCCGTTTGCGGATGTATACGACCATTCGTTTTTCCTCTCCACGCGATAAAACACAGTGCTTTTTTCGGGATTCATTTCGTAAGCGGAGCAGCGCACCACCCTGAAAGGAATAATGTACACGCTGTCGGGTGATAGACCGTCGGCGTTTATCCAGATCGGCATAATTCCATCACGTTTACCCGCCGGAATAGTGATCTTCATTTCAGGTATTTTGTACCTGTTTTTCGGGAGAAAACGGTAATACTTGTCCGCATCTGTCTCATTGTTATACAGATTGTACTGATTCAGCATATCCGCATCTTCCGTTAAAGTGATAACAATAGGTTCCGTTGTGGGTGAAGTGCCGCCCACATTGGCCGAAATGAAACCTCTTACAAATCCGTCCTCATCTTTGTTATTTGAATTAAGGTCGAGAATCTGGTTGAAAAAATTACTTTCCCCTTCGCTTTTTATGGCAACAACAGCCTTATATTGCTCCCTTTCAAAAAGCTCGTCGCGATTGCAGGCACATAGTACAATCAAAAGTACTGCAACTATGCTTGTGTTTATTTTTATATATTTCATGTGAATATAATTTATTTTAATGGTCATATGGAACCCTCATTTTATATTAACTTCCTTGCGGTCGTTGAGCTCCGGTTCATTTTCTTTAGCGAGCTTCGCTCATGAGGGTTTCATATTATTATCTGATTATTGGATCCTTGAATTTTTTACCATCCAGGGTTTTGGTCGAATTTTTGCAAACGTTTCGTTTCGATATTGGGCAATGGCAGGAAAATCATTTTTCTATCCACAACCCTTCTGACGATACGCGTAGTTGATGGTACTGTCCTTTGAAAGTATATCTCCCTGTTACCGTTCGTATTCATACCCGTAATAGGTATGCTTTCGGTAGCGTAATAGTCACCCCACCTGCGGACGTCGAAATAACGGCGGTTTTCGCATAAAAATTCAATCATACATTCGTTTTTTATTTTTTCATATACATATGATGGACTTTCAAGATCAGCTTCGTTCAAACCGGGTAATCCGGCACGATAGCGTACCGCGTTGAATGCACGCCTGATATGGTTTTTATCACGTGTGAACGTTTCTTTCTTTCCGTCCATTTCTATTTCATAGCTGCCATCTATTTGGTTTAATGCCTCGGCATACCCCAACAATATTTCAGCATAACGAATTATCGGGTACGGTTTATTGAAACGGCTGGCGCCGGCGCCTATCCATGCGTCACTTGGATGAACCCATTTCTTTAATACATAGCCTGTTATCGGATATCTTTCGGGGTTTGTCGCCACTCCTTCTTTTCCATCAGGTGAATCAACATAATAATGGGCAATATAATCATATATACCAACCTGAGAGGACGATCTGTTTTCCCAGAAACATCCGCTAAAACCGATAGAAGCATAAAAACGGGCCTCCCTGTTGACATACATATTGTTTACGCCGCCATACAAGCGATACTGAAGAAAAGGATTCATATATTCAATAGGATTACCATTTTCGTCGTCTTCAATCATTAAAAACTCTGTTTCATTGTATGGATATTCGTTGCTTGAGTCGTAAATAGAACGCCCGTCAACCATCGAATACGCGTCAATAATTTTTTGGGTAATGCCTAATCCGCTGGAACCGTTAACCGTAAACGGAAAAGCGGTTTGTGTGGAGTTGAGCATGGCCCTGGACTGGCACGCCCATATAAATTCCGGATTCGAGGTCATCACTGCTTCCCCATTGAACATTGTTACATAAGAATGATAGGGGCAAATACCGTGGGCGCCACCTTCAACCCCTTCGGCAAATGGATCATCATTCCAATCATTATAATAATTGGGGTCGCTCGTAACATTTTGCGGCAGCCCGAAACCCTGATGATCATACAAATCATATTTATGCAGTTTGTAATATTTTACTCCTGGTATATCCTCCATGTATATTACCCTTTTGCAGGCAGCCGCTGCTACAGCCCATCGACGCGGGTCGTAGGTTTGCTGAATGTAATGCTGGTCATCATAGCTACGCCTCCATGAACCGAAATTCAGCCGTGCTGATGTTCCTCCATTGAATTGCTCGCTGGCATGTTGCAGTCTCAAACGTGCAACAAGAGCATAAGCGGCGCCCCTGGTAGGACGACCGTAGTCAATAATTGCATGTTTTATCGGTAAATTTTTTGCTGCTTCTTCAAATTGTCCACAAACGTATTCGACACAATCGTCGTAAAGATCGCGTGGTTTGTCGTAAAACTCAACCTGCTCGTTGTTGGCTACCACCTCGTCGCCTACATTAATAAACGGTCCGTAGTTCATCAATATAAGATAATACGCATAGGCACGAATGAATTTTGTGTATCCTAAAATACGCGGAAAATCAGTGTCGGGCAAACAGTCAACACATTCACCCATACGCTGAAGTACGGTATTGCACTGTCTGATAGCCTGATACCATGTATGCCAATTATTGAAATTTCCAAGGTTGGTTGAACTTATATTTCCCATAACATAACCCATCCCTTGATAAGTACTTTCGGAAAGTAAGGTAAAAGCTTCGTCGGTAGCCATAGGTCCGGGTGTATAACCGCCTGTAAATATAGCGCCTTCGTCGCCGGGCAAATAATTTGTCGCCCCCCACATATAGGCTTCAAGATAACGCAATTGTTTAAATACAGAATCAAGTTGCAATTGTTTATCTACATAGCCTTCGATGCTCAAATAATCACATGACGAATATGTTACCGCAATAGTGATAACCATCCATGCCAAAAAAGTCTTGAAAAACTTTATTTTCATTTTAATAATTATTATAAGTTAATATACAACTGGAATGAATAAGTTGTCGGGATAGGGTATACCGCCCCGAGTCTGTTTGCCTGTTCGGGGTCGAATATTTTCACTTTATCCCATACATAAAGGTTGTTGCCAACCACCTGGAAATCTATTGAACCAATGCCGATTCGTTTCAGGAAATCGTTTTTCAGGTTGTAATTGATAGTTACTTCCTGCAAGCGCAGGTATTGAGCATTATCTTTCCAGAAATCCGAAAGCTGATCATTATTACTGTTGTTACCCCATTGCAAACGAGGCAATTTAGCATTTGGATTTTCGGCTATAACCCCTGTCCCTTCAAATAAACCGGGGTTTTCGTCTATATACCATTTAGGTATCCAACGTGAGTTAGGATCTTTGAACTGTTCAAGTACATTGCCTAACCTGTTTCCGTTGAAAGGTATATAGCCAGTGTTGTTGCGATAATAGTCCATTTTACCGGTTCCTCTGAACAAGACGCCAATTGAAAGCGATTTATAATTGAAAGAAGCGCCAAAACCGTAAGAAAACAGCGGAAACATTTGATTGTACGAAATAGGTACCTGATCTTCAGGGTCAATAACGCCATCGCCATTAACATCCTTATATTTTAAGTCGCCCGGCATGGGGGTACTCCATGTCTGTCTCGGGCTTGCATCGATATCGTCCTGATTTTTAAAGAACCCGAGACTGTGATAGCCAAATACTACATTATTTGGCTGATTTATTCTATCCTTATAGGGATACCTCTCGTAATTAGATTCAAAATTGGTAATTTTGTTTTTCGAGAAAGTATAATTACCCCGCACAGTTATGCTCATATCCTTTTTTATATCATAAGTATACGAAGCGCTGCCGTCGGTACCCCATGAAACCATACCTCCCGTGTTACCCCATGGGCTGCTGATAAGCCCGACATAATCGGGAACTTGTACGCGCTGTTGAAATATACCGTCGCGTTTGTCGTGAAAAACATCTATCGTGATTGATGCATTGTTCTTAAATAGCTGTATATCAAAACCTAAATTGGATTTATATGCTTTTTCCCACTCCAGATTATCAGCTCCTACTTTAACAATATTGATTGTATTTACACTCGACATTCCGCCCCACAATGTTTTTGAGCCACTCTGCACAGTACTCAGATAGGGAAAGCGGCTACCGCCGATGCGGTCGTTACCTACGGTACCATACGATCCACGTATCTTGAAAAGAGTGATCCATGGTAAATTATCCTTCACGATGTCATAATTGGAAGGTATCCAACCTAAGGCTATTGAAGGAAAAAAGCCATACTGTTTACCTGGCATAAAGTTTTCGGTGCCTGTTAAACCAAAGTTCAGGTCAATCATATAAGTATCAGCATAACCGTAGCCTATGCGCCCCGTTAAGCGGACATATCGCTTTGGGATTTGAGCGAATGTCAGACCTAAACCTGCCATTTCGCTATCAGTCCACTGATCAGTTGACATATTATCATTGAGATGCAAATATGCTAATCCGCCAATACGATGAACAGAATTGAAAACACGGTCGTAGTTGATAGCCGTTTCAAATGTAAAACTCCTGTATGTCGATTCATTTTGCATGGAATAAAATTCTGAAGTTTCAGGGGGGCTTATTTCTCTTGTTACCAGTTGTCCCCAGATATTCCGGTTTTGAGCTAAATACAGTCCCGGCATCTGTGCACGCACTTCGGTATATCCACCATTACGATCGTACGAACCAAGAAATCGCATTTTCAGACCTTCCGTGATAAAAGAAAAATCCTGTTCCAATGCCATTGAAAATTTAGCTTTGTAGCTTGTTATTTTCGACTTTCCGGTATGGTTAAGCAATACATAAGGAGATATTTCCCCAGCCGTGGCTGCCGGCAATTGACCGTTGGAATATTTTATGGGAAACAATACCGGGGTTATGGATGACTGCATCCTCCAGATATCGTTGGTTGTGTTGGGTCGTCCCGGGCGGTTGTTAACTGACAGATACGCGTCCGAATTGAACTTTAGTACAGTAGTTTTTGACAAGTTGATATCCAGATTCAAACGGAACGAATATGTATTGTAACCTACATTCTGAGTGTAGTAATTTCCTTTTTCTATTTTATAGGCTCCGCCTTCGTTGGTACCGCCAAGGCTTACAAAATAACGCGCTACATCGCCACCACCGCGGCCGCTGGCATAATATGTCTGCCTGAATGAGATAGGACGTATGATTTCATCCTGCCAGTCGATATCAGGGAAAAAATCAGGATCCAATCCCCCACCTCTGAAGATTTCCAATTCTATGTCTTTATACATAAGGGGTTCGCCTCGTATGGCGCGTGCTTCGTTAGTAAGCACAGCATAGTCATATGCACGCAGATAGTCGGGCAAGCGCTTGATATGCGATATTGTATAGTTCACACGGGCGGTGATTGATAATCTTCCCGATTCGCCGCGCTTAGTTGTGACAAGCACCACTCCGTTAGCGCCCCGCACTCCGTAAACCGCTGTTGCCGAAGCATCTTTAAGAATAGAAAAACTTTCTACATCGGCAGGGTCGATGGAGTTTAGGTCGCCTTCCAAACCGTCAATCAAAACTAATGCGCTGGAATTTGCTCCAAACGTACCTATACCACGCACCCAAAACTCTGCGAGGTTCTGCCCCGGTTCTCCACTGGCTTGCATGGTTATCAGACCGGCAACCCTGCCGCCAAGTAAGTTGCTTATAGAAGGCGAGGGAACCTGAAGTTCCTTGGCGTCAACTGATGTGACAGCCGCAAGTGTCGAAATTCGACGTTGTGTTCCGACGCCGGTTACAACAACTTCTTCCATTTGCTCGGAACTTTCTGTAAGAGAAACTTTCAGATTGCTTTGTTCTCCGGCAATCAAAAATTCGTAAGTTTCAAAACCCATAAATGAAAATACCAACCATTCACCCATATAGGCAACTATACTGAATTTACCGTTTACATCGGATGTAGAGCCTGCCATCCTGCCCTTAATGGATATAGATACCCCGGGTAAGGTTTCGCCGGTTGTAGCTTCATACACGGTACCTTGTATTGTAAGAGGCGTAGCACTGTTTTGCTGAGCCTCCAACGAATAACATACCAAACTTAACGCTAACAGCACCAATGCAAATTTGTATTTTAATATTTTTATCATATTATTTTAATTTATTATCATAATATTTATGATTATTCTACTGCAATTCTGCGAATTCTATGGTTCGCATTATCAGCTACATATAGAATGTTGCCTTCTCTGTTTGATACAATGCCGTGAGGTGCATTAAATGTTGCATCTTCTTTTGCCCCGTCTTTTGCACCACTTATACCGGGTATGCCGATGAGTGTAGACACCATTATAGGATCAGTCGTTGTATCCACTTTACGTATGGTGTGTGTGCCTCTGTCTCCCAGATAAAAAACGCCATTAGCATCGAAACTCAGTTGCCTCGGATTGTTTATCTGCGCAACTGATATCGGACCGTCCCGATGCCCTGCACCATTGTCCAACCGTATTTGTAAAGACGACATGACATCCTCAAGCCCACCGGGGGCAGGGTATGTCTCCAGGTCATATTTCTCACTCCACCTCAGATTGTCTCTAATGTCCACAGTGATGAGGCGGTGTTGAAAAGCACCGGCAGCCTGGCCACCTCCGGTACCTCCATCAGTAGAGTATGCCATCCACAATTCCCACCTCATGTCGGTTTCGGTAAAGATGTTGATACGATTTCCATTTTCGTCGCGATCTGTATAGGTATTAAAGCCCATTCCATAAACAACACCCTGAGGAGTCATACCAATGATTGTTGCCGTCCAGTCTTCGGGGTTGATTTTTACTATTTGACCTGAGGTATATCGCGTGTACAAATAACCGTCCCATTCGCAATATACTATGTTATAGTGTCCATAGTTGATCGGGTGGCTGTTATAATTATAAAATTGAGGCATTGGGAATCCGTTATCGTCCCACTGTTTGATGAACTTTACTTCCATAGTAAAATCATCGTTCGGATTAATAAATATATGACGGTCTCTATCACTCTCGCCGCCCAACATCATCTGTCCGGTTAGCGGGTGCAGATTGGGAACGCCACGATGGTTATAACCCTGATCCACATGCGCTACCACCTTTACGCTGTTTTGTTCTTCGCTAATCAGCAACAACCCGGAGCTTCCTGCCGGAGTATCGCCAACACCGCAATAAATATTGTAATCATAGTCAACACCAATATACGTCGGACCCGACAAAAGGAGATCGCTCAATTTTCCCGTACCGTATTCATTTCTATTTGTTCCGTTACCGGCAAGGGTAATAACCGATGCGCTTACCTTGTAACTGAATAAACCGGGCGCTTTGGCTTTTGGCTTGTCACCTACTTGTACAAAAACTTCTGCTTCGCCGTCTCCATTAGGTAAAGGAATACGATTTACCAATACCAATATAGTAGGAACACCGTCAGTAGCTCCCACTCCTAATATCTCGGCTTCTGTATCATTAAAGAAAACTTTAATAGCAGACTTGTCACTACCAAAATTACTCCCTTTAATCAATACATAATCTCTTACCCGCCCTTCTTTCGGTTCGAAAGAAGCAACCGTAACGGCTTTTTGGGGATCGTGCTTCGACACGTCATCCTTATCTTTGTTGCATGACACTATAATCAGTGTCGTCGAAAATAGCACTAAAAGGCTTAATGTTTTGAAATTTAGACGCCTCATCTTTTTAGTTTTTAAAATTTAAATGAAATAATTACTGCTGTTGTGTTAATTTTTAAAATGTTTTTTTGATCATATATAAAATCTGTTGGTTGAAGCTCTTAATTATTGAATTACATGAAACTTATTTAAACTCATCAATGGATTAAATACATCACCGTTTTTTATCTATTAAAATATGCGAATCAAGAGTTAAAAATGAAAATGGCTGCTATCTTATTAAACACGTACACAACCAGTTCTTTTGAAAACTTTACTTTCCAGGCATTTTGAATTCGGTTTTTTTCTAATAAAAAGCTTCATCATATTTTTCGTTTTTATTTGGTTCACAGAGGTATTTATTTGATATTCTTTTTGTTTTATCCGGTTTAACCGGACTGTATGGATATCGAATGATTCTGATTTACATTTGGCGGTCCATATTAACACCTATACCCATAGTTTTTTCCGATAACTTTTGATGATACTCAGAAATTTGAATTATGTAAAACATTGATCACATATCTATTAATATTGTAAGACAAGCAGAATTTATTATCGCATACTATGTATATGCTGGCAAATTAAAATTAGAATCACATCATTAAATATCACAATTGTCCCAAAAACTTGTAATTTTATCCCAATGCTACAAGTGGCTGTTAATTAGAGATTTTTATGTTGGATTGTCACGAAATGAGATTTATTTTATCCTCAATTATAGTAGGAGTCCTGCCGGATTTTATATGGATGCAATCCCAAGCCTTCAGGGAAAATAGAATTACGGTTCTGAAATTCTCAGTTTTTCCGTATCTTCTTCCGGTTGTTTTAGTTCCTGAATAGAGGAGCCGTTTTGCTCTTTCTATTCAATAGTATTTATGATTATCCGTAAGTGCCTGTCAAATATCCTAATAGCTTCTGTTGTTTTTTAGAGTATCCTGTGTTTTATCTGAATTGAATCTTTTTTTATCCGCCGTGTTCTGAAACCTGAATAATCGGTTAGAGGAATGGAGTTGGATTTTTTTAGGAGTTGTTCAAAAAATCATATTCAAGCGGAAATGCAAATTCCGCTTAACACTAAGTTCGGTTTTATTTAGTGCGTTGTATAGAAAAGGTACATACAACGCACTAAATAATTGTATCATAAAAATGATGGATTGCCCGGAATAAGATAGTTTGGATCATTGTGAAGATGGGAAAGCCGGTAATTGCCGGCCTCATTTCTACAAAGGTCGCGGATATAAATATACAACGGAGAAATGATCAGATGTGAGATCAGGAGAAATTCGCAGGATAGTATTGGAGATGTATCCGGAAATTTAAGAATCTGTTCAATACAACGCATTTAAGTAATACCAATAAATTAATGTCGCATATAATAAACGTAATCAGTTTAATAAA
>JAISOY010000118.1 GCA_031275285.1 Bacteroidales bacterium
CCAACACTGCCGTTACAACGATACAGCAATCGCTTCCGCAACGGAATATATCTACAGCCGGGAGAATAGCTTACGGATATGATTCGCGGTATTTTGCAGAACTTAATTTCGGATATAACGGCAGCGAACGGTTTGCCAAAAACGAACGGTTTGGCTTCTTCCCTTCGGCAGGTGTAGGATGGATGGTATCCAACGAATCATTCATGGAACCTCTGAAAAAGACCATTACCAGCCTGAAACTAAAAGCAACATACGGGTTGGTAGGCAACGACCAGATAGGTTCTTTAGCCGACAGGTTTTTCTACATGTCCCAGGTCAATATGGAGGATGGTAATTATGGGCATACCTTTGGTACTGAATTGGGAACTACAAAACCGGGGATATCCATAGGACGTTATGCCAATGATCTGGTGACATGGGAAGTGGCAAAAAAACTAAATCTCGGGATCGAAATGACCCTTTTCGAAGACCTGAGCATCCTGGCGGATTATTTCACCGAAAGGAGGGAAAATATCTTACAAACCCGGCAGAATGTACCCAGCAGCATGGGATTGGCCTCTATTCCACAGTCTAACCTTGGTATCGCTGAAGGTAAGGGTTTTGAGATCGAACTCAAATATCAGAAATCGTTCAGTCCTGATTTTTGGTTAGTGATGAACGGTAACTTTACCTATGCTACCAGTAAATACAAAAAAATAGAAGAACCCGATTATTCTGACACTCCATGGAAATCGCAGGTAGGACAAAAGCTGAACCAGTTGAATGGATATATAGCCGAACGTTTATTTATCGATGAAGAAGAAGTAAGCTACTCGCCCCTGCAGAATTTCGGGGATGCTACCCGGACGATGGCCGGAGATATCAAATACAAGGATATCAACAATGACGATGTGATCAATAGCAATGACATGGTACCGATAGGATATCCCAGTACTCCGGAAATAATTTACGGGGCAGGTCTCTCCATGGGTATATATCGTTTTGATCTTTCCTGTTTCTTTCAGGGATCGGCCAGGTCTTCATTCATGATAGATGTGGCAAAAGTATCCCCTTTCATCGACAACGGACAAAGGGGGTTGCTCCAGGATATTGCAGACGACCACTGGTCGGAACAAAACCGTAGTTTCCATCCTTTCTGGCCACGCTTGTCTGAAAATGTAATACGGAACAATGCTCAGAATAGCACCTACTGGTTACAGGACGGCACCTTTCTTCGACTTAAAACAGCCGAAATCGGATATACGCTTCCCGAACAACTTACGCGGAAGATCCGGATAAAAACTTTCCGGATATATCTAAGCGGGGTTAACCTGCTGGTATGGTCTAAATTTAAGCTCTGGGATCCTGAAATGGCTGGAAATGGACTGGGCTATCCGATTCAGAGAGTATATAATCTTGGTTTAAATCTTATCTTTTAAATACAATCAATATGAAAAATCCTATTACAAAAATCTGCATTGTCCTTTTTGCAGTTTGTACTATTGGCTGTAGTGACTACCTGGATGTTGTTCCCGATGACGTACCACGGATCGAACACGCATTCTCCAACCGGGAAACGACGGAACGATTCCTCTATTCCTGTTATTCCTTCCTGCCTAATATAATCCATATGTGGAATTACCCTGCCTATTTTAATAGCCTCGATGAGTTTAACATTTCTGGGTTTGCCCTCCAGAATTTTCAGACTACTCCAGCAGGAAAGATCAGTTTTGGCGGACAAAATTCCGATGATCCGCTTCAAAATTATTGGTCAGGAGGCAATGGCGGTACAAACCTGTTCTTAGCCATCCGCCAGTGTAATATTTTTCTCGAGGAGATTCATCATCCACGCGATATAGAGGAACAGGAAAGAAACCGGTGGATTGGCGAAGTCACCTTCCTGAAAGCATATTATCATTTCTTCCTGTTGCAATTATATGGTCCTATCCCGTTAATCAAGGAGAATATTCCCTTATCTGCTCCTCCTGAGGATACGTGGGTGTTTCGTGAACCGGTGGATGAATGTGTAGATTATATTGTTGAACTTCTTGATAATGCTTCTCCAAATCTACCTGTGATCATTGCCAATCCGATCGAAGAAGACGGCAGGATCACACGTCCTATTGCCCTGGCTGTAAAAGCAAAAGTTCTGGCTTTGGCTGCAAGTCCTTTGTTCAACGGGAATCCTGATTACGAAAGCTGGGTCGATTCAAGAAATAAACAATTAATATCTTCCACTTATAGCAGAGAAAAATGGGTAAGAGCAGCTAATGCGATAAAATCAGCCATAGATACCTGTCATATGGCCGGATTAGCGCTTTACCGGTATGATAAGATGTCCATGGCCAATACCAGTGCGATGAACGACAGCCTGATCAAACTGATGCATGTCAGGAAAGGTCTCACCGAAAGATGGAATAAAGGGATCATCTGGACAGACACCAGGCCGGTCGGTGATCTTCAGAGTTTATGTATTCCGATCATGAATGCTATCGATATTGGTAAAATAACACCTCGTTTCTACGCCTCATTTGATATGACAGAGTTATTCTATACCAATAAAGGTATTCCTATCACCGAAGATCCGGACTGGAATTACGATGCCCGTTATCAGTTACGTGTATCTACCTCTGAAGCAAATAATGGAACTTACATTCCAATAAATGAAAGAACAGTTGCCCTCCATTTTGACAGGGAGCCCCGGTTTTATGCAAATCTGGGATTCGACAGGGGCTTTTTCGAAATGTCCAACCTGACCAACAACAGGGGAAAAACCTTTACTCCTTTCTTAAAGGCCAGATTAGGAGATGTGTCCAACTATGAATCCCCTATTGCCTATTATATCAAGAAATTAGTAGCTTATGAGTCAGGTGCGAATGCAACCGGAGGATATGTACTGGATAGGTACCTTTTCCCGGTCGTTAGGCTTGCAGATCTTTACCTGCTCTACAGCGAAGCGCTGAATGAAGTGTCTGACAATCCTAATGAGGAAGTATATCATTGGATCGACCAGGTAAGAGCCGTTACCGGACTGAAAGGTGTTGTTGATTCATGGGCAAATTCCCTGTATCCCGATCGCCCATCCGATAAAAAGGAAATGCGGAAAATCATCCATCAGGAGCGAATGATTGAACTGGCTTTCGAAGGTCAACGTTTTTGGGATGTACGGCGATGGAAACGAATCAATGAATTCTGGTCTCTTCCGGGAAAGAATTGGAACAATTCCGGACGTACCGCAGAAGATTATTATACGATGGTTCAAATCAGGGAACCACGTAAAATATCTGTAAAAGATTATCTCTGGCCTATCAGCCTCGATGATTTGAGAATAAATAGGAATTTAGTACAAACATGGGGATGGTAATCAGCATGTGTAAAATTAAACCGGTGCAGGCTTTCATGTTACAAATAAATTGTTTTGATAATTACTCGCTGACGCTCATGAGATCACTTACGCTAAGTTCATCATATGAATGACTTAAAATATCCAATGTGCAATAATCAATTATCAATAATCAATTATCAATTATTTAAAGGCTTACTCCGGTAAATATGTTAAATATTAATCTAATTATCATGAATCATTTTAAAATATACCTGTTACTATTTTTATTTATCCATATTGCATATGCGTGTAAGGATGATAAAAATGAATCTGATCAACCCGTTGCTATTACCGATTATGAAGTAACCCCGATTAATGGAGGGGCGATCATTACATATGCTATTCCGAATGATCCGGATATTTTATGCGTGACAGCAGAATATACGAGGAATGGAGAGCATTTTACCGAACGTTCTTCCTATCATAAAAACTCGATACGTATTGAAGGTTTCAGGGCATCGGAATCAGAATCGGTAACTGTTACACTTTATACTGAAAATCAGAATGAAATCCGCTCCGAACCTCTGGTCGTGAACTTTACCCCACTTCAGGCTTTAGTTGACCTGGCAAAAGAGTCCATCAGCTTTACGACTTCTTTCGGCGGTATTATTCTAAATTGGGAGAATCTGATGAAAACGGAACTGAATATCCATCTTATGGCTTTCGTAGACGGTGAGCTAAAAAAAGATGAAATATACTTTTCATCACTTCCAAATGATAAACGTTCTTATCGCGGATATGACCCGGTAGAAACTACTTTTGCCGTTGTGGTTGGAGATAAATGGAAGAATATATCCGATACCGTTTATTATAACACAACTCCCATGTTTGAATTAGAAGTGCCAAAACCCTGGGGAGATATGAGACTATACTGTAAAGGGGATAATCTCACTGAATTACAGGCCTCTCACGCCTTCCCAAAGTTTTTTGACGGAATTATAGGATCTCACACCTACGGTTACCTGAATCAACCTCTTTCGGAAGGAGCCTCATTCACTTTCGATATGAAAGAAGTTTTTAAACTGAGCCGTTTTAAATTCTGGCCCAGTTTACGGGGATATACTGAAGTTATTGATGTTTATGGCAATGTGAACATTACCGAATTTGAAATGTGGGGGTCACCTGTATTGGATACGAATAAACCTGACTCTTATTGGATGGAAAATGACGATCCTTCCGGAACCTTCAAAGAGGATTGGGAATATCTTGGTTATTTTGTTCGCGAAAGGCTCGATTTACTGGGCGCCAGTAATGATGAAATCTGGCAAAGGGGTGCAGTAGATGGAGATGAATTTGAATTACCGCTGGAATTGAACCCGGTCCGGTACATACGTTTCTTCCCCCGCGCCACGGCGGATGGCAAGCCTATTCCCAATAATTACTGGCAATTGGGTGAGTTGAGTTTCTTTGGTACCAATGAAATCGAATAAATGTAAATCATGAAGAAAATGAAAAACATATTTTTAGGGATATTGATGATCATATCCTTTATATCTTCCGGATGTAGTGATATGGACGACATTCATCAGGATTATCTTGATGAAGGAGAGAAGACATACCTGGGCATGACCGATAGCCTGACCGCTTTATCAGGAGAAGGCAGGATAAAACTCAAATGGTACATTAATGCCGACCCCAAGATAGAGCAAACCGTGATCTACTGGAATATGCGCCAGGACTCTGTTGTTAAAACCATTGTAAGAACAGAAAATGGAGTACAGGCGGATTCTACAATCATCAATAATTTGCCTGAGGGTAATTATTCTTTTGAACTGTTCAATAAGAATACAAGAGGTGATCGTTCATTGTTTTCGACAGTTCAGGGAGTATCATATGGCGATAGTTACAGGGAAACATTGAAAAACAGGAATATCACGACGATGAAAATCCTTGCTTACAACAAGAATGAACAAACTTCCGATGTTGAAATTGTATGGGGACCTACTCTTCCGGAAACACTTGGGGCGAAAATTTCTTATAAAAAACGTTCTTCCGGCGAGCAAATGGTGATATTTGTTAAAGCTGATGCATCAAGCACCATACTAACCGATGTAGGAAACGGATTGAATGATCCTGCGGATATTCTGGAAATATCTACCCGGTATTATCAGGAAAACGCTTTGGATACCATTATTTCTTACCCTCAAAAAGAACAGATATGTATTTACTCCGCGTCCGGAACCCGTTCCGATTATGGAAATGATGGAACTTTCAAAGAAAGCACGTCGTACAGTGATATACTAAAGATGCTTAGAAGGGTCTCAGCATTTAATGCAACAGATGCTTACGACTGTAACCGTGTGGCTGAATTTGCGACTTCATCCAATACTTTGTTTCGAATGACATTTCAAGGTAACCAGGTAAAAACAGAGGGGTATTTCAATGGATTACTTAATACAATATCCGATGTTGAAAACGGTGAATTTATACCGGAACAGCAGAAGGTGAAATTGAAATATCAATTTCTACAGAATGATGGAAGTTACTCCATTGTAGAAGAAGAATTATTACCGGCAGATATTACTTTTCCCGTCGTTCCCGATAAAGTATATAGTTTCGGGGCAAACAAGGACGGACTGTTCTTCACCAGAGGAGATGATTTGCTACAAGTTGATCCATCAGGAGATTTGTGGTTATATAAACCTCAAGTAGACAAAACATTCGCTGCGCCTACGAAGATAGCATCAGGATGGACCGGTTTTGCTTCGGTATTTTATTTACCAGACAACAGGATCATGAGGTTTGATCTGGATAAGGTAGATTGTGCCATCATTGAAGATGAGAACTACACTCTTAGCTATGTACCATTTTTTGGTTCCGGATGGGCTGGATTGAGCATCAACAGATTAATGCCGTTTAAGGATTTCGCGCTCATTATGACCGATGTTTCCGGTGCATTTAAAAAGATTGGTATCAGCCAAAGCAACTCGTGGTTGGGTGGTTTTGACAACATCAGCACAGGATTTCAAAATTACCGGAAGATCATTCCTTACGATAACGCAGTTTTATTGATCGATCAATCCGGCGATTTATGGATGATGCCTTTATCCGACGATTTTGTATTGGGTAGCCGGGTGAATCTGGGCAGCGGATGGAATAAATATATCGACGTAATCAAACAAGGAACGACTTTGCTCTGTTTGGATGAAAATGGCGATCTATGGCGTTATGATTTTAATCCTGATCTGTCCTGGAATATTGATTAAAAGTAGTTTTCAGACAAAAGTAATCACCTTGTTTTACTTTTAAGGTGAGATGTAATAACGAGGCTGTCCAAAAAGTCCAAAACAACGGCTTAACCTTTAGCTCGACGAAGTCAATTACAAATTAAGCCGAACGCTAGCCCGTGCAAAATAAGCAGATAGCGTTGAGCGGAATTTGTAATTCCGCTCTAAAAATAACTTTTGGGACAGCCTCATCTCATTAAAAAGAACTTCGGCAAATTTTAGTCAATATATCTGATCCGGACCGAAACATTTTATCCCAATGATGCAAATATCAGAATGCTTTCCGGACTCCATCAAAAGAGGTCATAATCAACTAAAAACAAGTGGATGACCGGATCTTATCAGGATGTTTATTGCTCTAATAAATGTATTTAAAAAAATACCAGTCCACATGAAGAAAATTTATTTTACCATTTCATTGCTTTTGTGTTTCACCTTCCACTCATTTTCTGAAGTGAAATTAGCTTCCTGCTATGGTGAAAATATGGTTCTTCAGCGGGATCAGGATATTATAATCCGGGGAACATCTGATCCGGAAGAACAAATTGTGGTTTCATTTCTGGATACCAAGGCAGAAACTACAGCAGATAAAGAGGGTAGGTGGAATGTCAGGTTTGATGCTTGTCCATACGGCGGCCCGCATCAGATGATCATTAAAGGAGCGAATAATAGCATAGAGTTTAATAATATATTAATTGGCGATGTATGGCTCTGCAGCGGCCAGTCTAATATGGTCTGGTCTGTCGGGCAATCAGCTAATCCGGAATTTGAAATAGCTAATGCATCATATCCTCATATCCGGTTATTTTTAACTCCTGGACGGTGGTCTTTTGATCCCCGGCATGAAACATCGGGTTCCTGGAACGAGTGTAATAGCAAGAATATCCAATCCTTCTCGGCGGTAGCCTATTTTTTTGCACGGGAAATATATCTGCAAACCGGAATTCCGCAGGGACTGATCTGTTCAGCATGGGGCGCCAGTGAAATTGAACCCTGGTTAAGCCCTAAAGCAATTGATAATTTAGACAAAGAGTTAAAAGACCACTATCAGTATACACCAGAAAATTATCCGTCGAAAGTAAAGGAAATCCTTACGCGGAATCCGGAAAGAATCTGGGATTATAATCCGAATCTGTATCCCGGCGTTTTGTACAACGGGATGATCCATCCTTTTATTGGGTTCCGCCTTAAAGGAATACTTTGGTACCAGGGAGAGAATAACGCACATGTCCAACGCTCCGATGAATATAAATTCCTTTTCCCTGTTTTGATCAATGACTGGCGTGAACGTTGGGGGTATGAACTTCCTTTCTATTGGGTACAGTTACCATCGTATATTCCTCCATCTGTCCCGGAAGGTCATATTTCCTGGACTGTGTTGAGGGAATCACAACATGCAGCGCTGAGCTTGCCTCAGACAGGCGAAGCTGTTACCATTGATATTGGCGATGCCAATGATGTTCATCCCCGTAACAAACAAGATGTTGGCTACCGTTTAGCTTTAATTGCGCTAAATAAATTATATGGCAGGAATGTCATTTATTCGGGACCAATTTATAAATCTGTTCGTTTTCAAGGCAATAAAGCCTTTTTAAAATTCGATTGTATGGGTTCATGCCTATCAAACAGGTATCCAAATGGAGAATTAAAAGGTTTCTCAATCGCCGGAAAAGATCAAGTGTTCGAGCAAGCCAAAGCCCAGGTTAAGAATTGTAACCGCCTGGAAATTTATTCTGATAAGATAAAAAAACCTCGATATGTCCGTTATGCCTGGGAAAATTGTCCGTTAGAAGCCAATCTTATAAATACGGAAGGATTACCTGCTGCGCCGTTTCGGACAGATCATATACCGGAAAAATGATACGGTAGAAATATTTAACCCTTAACTATTTTGTATGCCCATAATTATTTTCCAATCCCTTAAAGAAAGGTTCAGCATAATTAGTCTTTCGGTAATTGTATTTTCATTCATGATCATTCTCTTTTCAGGATGTGTCAGGAAGTCACAACAGTCTCAATTTGAAGTTCGTGCGCTTTGGGTCGATCCGCCCGGCTTTAAAGATAAAGAAACAGTAGACGGGCTGATCGAAAAATGCCGGAAAGCAGGTATTAATACCATTATTCCGGACATTATGCTGCGTGAAAATGTTTGGTTTAAATCAGTCAACTTCGCAGGAAAAGTAAATGCAGATGACCAGTTCGACCCGCTTGAGTATTTGATTAAAAAAGCGCATGCGGATGGAATAAAGGTTCAAGCCTGGAGCTGTGTTTATCATTCAATCGCTAAATATCCCGAATGGAATAGTAAACCTTTTGCATCCGATAATTATAATGGCGGTTTCCTATCAGCGGCACACCCTGACGTAAATCCATATTTATTATCAGTACTCAGGGAATTGTTAAATTATGATATCGATGGTATACATCTTGACTATACACGCTACTGGAATGCTGCCTTTGATTATTCGGATGCTGCCTGCAACCGTTTCAGGGCTTCCCATGGTTTTAATCCGAAAGATTTTCTTGATCATCCTGAAAGAATTGTTCCCCCGGATAAGGACGTTTATCCTGTCAGGGTCCTGTGCCCTCTGAAAATGGCTGAATGGGAAATGGGATCCGTTGAACGTAACCTTAACCGTACGGAAATTGGTTATGCTTATCTATCGGAACAGACGGCCAATATCGATGCTTTGAAAACACCGGGATTGCTTATTGTAAGTTATTACCATCAAGTCCCGGCAGATATGATCAATGCCCTGGAAAGATTTGTAAATCGTGGTGGAGATATAGTGTGGATGGATCCTACAAGTGATTTATTCAATAAGCAGGAATTTAATGCGCTCACAGGAATTACCGGAGCCCGTTATTTCGGGTTGGATCGCATGAAATTCCGGACTTTGGATGATCATCCGTTTGGAAAGCTTTTCGATACCTTACAGGTAAAGATCGATGGTAATCTGCTGACGGAAGGAGAAGCTGAAGTCATTGCCTGCACAGATTCCGGTGAACCGGTCATCCGGATCCTTCAAAAGGGTAAGGGACATGTTATGACAGTAGGTTTGGGAGTAATGGATAGTGGTTCGCAAGAGATTATTCAACTGTTGATAGATATCATTACCGGCTTTAAAACACAGGCTGGTATCACCGGGCCCGACTTAATGGCCGAAAAGCGTAAACTGTGGATTGACTGGAGAGCCAGCTTTCCTCTGGATTTGGTCTGTGAACTAAACAAAATGATCAAAGAGAAAAATCCGGACCTGCTTCTTACAGCTGCCGCGGGAGTTGGTCCGCAGGAATATTACAGTATTTACCGTGATGGCCGCGACTGGCTGATCGAAAACATTGTCGATTATATTTTTCCCATGAATTACACCGAAGAAATCGATGACCTGCAGGATATTCTGGATGAGCAGTTATTTCATACGCCTGATGATATGTCTGATAGAATATATCCCGGATTACAATTGTATACTTTCAGAAATAATAACGCCGCTTCTATAGATGCTTCTATCGTAGACGAACAAATCGGATTAATAAAGCAATACGGTTACCGGGGATTTTGCTTATTCGCATACTCTTATTTTTCAGATGAAATAATAGAGGTCGTAAAAAAGTATAGTCAATAAAATGATGAATCAATAACAGAACATTCGTGAATGTTATAATATAATCCTAACAATTAATATATTATCAAATGAAAAAGTGTAATTATCTTGTAATTTTAACTGTTGTCTTTTTTTCGGCCTGCCAGACCAGGCACAATGTACTTACCGAAGCTGAAAAAGCGGAAGGTTGGCAATTATTATTTGACGGTGAAACGTTGAACGGATGGCGTAATTATAACGGCACTGAACTTACCGCTCCATGGGTAGTGGAGGATGGAACGCTGTCCGCCCTTGGAAAAGGAAGTGATGAAAACGGGTATATTGTTACCAACCAACCATACGAAAATTTCGAGCTCTTGTTTGATTGGAAAATTTCCGAAGGTGGAAACAGCGGGCTTTTGTACCATGTCCTAGAACGTCCGGGATATAATGTACCTTATCTTACCGGACCGGAATTCCAGATTATCGACAACATCGGGTTCCCCGGAAAACTGGAAAACTGGCAGATGGCCTGTGCCGATTATGCCATGTATCCTGCCGATTTAAGCAAAGCGACTTTGAAACCTGCTATGGAATGGAACACATACAGGATTGTATTTGATAACGGTCATGTAGAGCATTGGCTGAATGGCGTAAAAGTAGTAGAATTTAAGGCGTGGAGCGAAGACTGGTTCGTAAAGAAAAACAGTGGAAAATGGGAAAATGCTCCTGAATACGGATTAGCCCATAAAGGTGTATTTTGCCTGCAGGATCATGGGGATCGTTCCTGGTTCCGTAATATCAAGGTAAAGGAACTTCCGCGTAAACCGAAAAAAGATATCAGTCTGTTCAACGGCAGGGATTTAACCGGATGGGAAATATACGGCACAGAAAAATGGTATGTAAACGACGAAGGACTGCTTGTATGTGAAAGCGGACCCAACAAAGAATATGGCTACCTGGCTACAAGGGAATATTATAATGATTTTGAATTGACTGCCGATTTCAGACAAGTGGCTGACGGGAACAGCGGCATTTTCTTCCGTTCGCACATCGAATCGGGAGTGAAAATATCCGGATGGCAGGTTGAAGTATCACCTCCGGGATATGATACCGGTGGTATATATGAATCATATGGCAGAGACTGGTTGGTTCAGATACCGGACGAAAAGGAAAATATCCTGAAAATGGGCGAATGGAATACTATGCGCATCCGTGTAAAAGGTGACCAGGTGAGTACATGGCTGAACGGCACCCAGATGGTGGATATAACCGATGAAAAAATAGGCAGGGAACAGGGGCGGATCGCCCTGCAGATCCATGATGGTGGCGGAATAAAGGTATTCTGGAAAAATCTGAAATTGAAAGAATTGTAATTATCTTTACTACATAGAATATGCTAAAATCGTTTCATCCGGAAATAAAAAGCTTGTAAATAATTTAAACTTAAAACTATAACAAATGGTAGTAGGTATATGGCAATTATTGCTGCTCATGCACATTGTTTTGTTTGTAATAGGTATGATATTATTAATTAATTTTAAAACATCATTTGTTAATAAAGTATTATGGGCACTTTTCATGTTTTTGATACCTTGGATTGGAAGCATTAGCTTTTTGATCTGGCGCAATTATCAGTTGAAACGTTAAAAGGACAATAATTGAAATTCAAGGTTGTCTGATTCAAGAGAAAAGAATCAGACAACCTCTTTTTGTATCTCAAAATCTGCTTATAGAAGGAAACTTAATAAAGTAATTAAGTGAAGATAATAGACTTAAATAAATTAGCCATATAAAAAACAATATCTGTGAAAAAGTGCAATAGCACTCCGGACGTAGTCCGTTTTTCAGGCAAAGCCTACTATATTGACGATTTTCCGTTCAAACGCAGCCGACAGGCGGAGTGCGTTTAAATCGTCAAGCCATTTTTGGTTACTTTTTGTGGCTTCAAAAAGTAACGAAGAAATAAACGTACTGTTTACCAGATTATTGATATCTACATAATATTTGATAGTATTTGCTTTTAAGGTTATCTTGCTATTTGAAGAAATATCAAACATCATCAGATAAAGTGTATCTATGTAACAATAAAAAGGCCATTCATTCGTGTTTTTACGAATAAATCAATAAAAATCCGTAAAATTATGAATTAATACTTATACTTGTAGCATATATAAAATACCCGGAATGAAAATATTTAGCAAGTTATTGATCGTACTTTTACTATTGATCAACATCGGATGCGGATCGTCTTCCAGTAAAAACAAGAACATGCAGGGTTGGAAAACACTGGAGGAAAATGCCTATTCAATACAGTATCCTCCTGAATGGGAATTAGACAAAAACGGACAAATGAATACCCATTTTGTATTGTTTTCACCTTTGGTATCCCATCAGGATCATTTCAGTGAGAACATCAATCTCATCATACAGGATTTATCCGGTCTGTCTATCGATCTGGAAAGATATACCGAAATATCGGAGGAGCAGATCAAAACACTGATAGATAATTCCATCATCCTAAAAAATGACCGGATAAAAAACAATTCAGAAGAATATCAACGGGTTTTATTTACAGGTGACCAGGGAAATTTTCACCTTATATTCGAGCAACATTATTATGTTTGGGATAATAAAGCCTATGTGCTTACGTTCACCTGTGAAGAATCCAATTATAAAGATTATCAGGATATCGGTGAAAGAATACTTAATTCGTTTGTTATCAAAAAATCGGGTGTTCCTATCTAACAATTCCCCGTTGTGAATTACTGACAAAATCCATGATGTATTCAATTTCAGGACTAAGGATAACTTCTTCTTTAATTCTGGCGATAGCATCATTTACATTAAGATTACTGTTGTATATCAGTTTATAGGCATTCCGGATGTTCTCAATCACCACATCGGAAAACCCGGCCCGGCGAAGGCCTACGATATTGATCCCGCAATAAGCAATGGGTTCACGTGCTGCAATAATATACGGAGGAATATCCTTACTAAAACGTGATCCGCCCTGGATCATACAAAGACTGCCCACATGGCAAAACTGATGCATCAATACACAGGCGCTTACAATTGCCCGGTCATCAATGATCACTTCTCCTGCTATTTTTGTAGAATTACCTATGATACAATTATTTCCAAGATCGACATCATGACCGACATGTGATCCTTCCATCAACAGGTTATGGCTGCCGACAATGGTTTTTCCTTTGGATGCTGTTCCCCGGTTAATCGTTACATTCTCACGGATCCGGTTATAATCACCGACTTCAGCTACTGTTTCTTCACCCTGAAATTTGGTGTCTTGCGGAACAGCACCGATAACGGCTCCCGGAAATATATGATTATGATTACCTATTCTGGCCCCATATAAAATATTGGCATTGGCCATGATAACGTTATTTTCGCCAATGACGACATTTTTATCTATAAAAACAAACGGACCTATTTCGGTATTCTTACCAATAACAGCATCCGGATGAACTGAAGCAAGTGGACTGATCATATTCTACTGATTTTAACCGGGTAAATGATGAAAGTGTATTTAAACCTGCATGTTTTTCAAAACAAAGGCACAAAAGTAAGCATTTCTTATGGAAATATCAATTGGTAATACCAGCTATTTTGAATACTTAATTTTCATAGTTCACAAAAGGGGAAACCTGTAAAAGTCTCCCCTACCCTATGTTCTGAAATAAAGTAAACCTAATCTGCTCCTCCGCCAAGCGCCCTGTACAGATTTACAGTTGCCTGTAATTGTTCCAGAAAGTCATTTACCTGACTGAGCTGGGCCTGTAATAAATTCTGCTCGGCAGTTAACACCTCTGTATAATTGGCCTCTCCAGCTTTAAGTAATTCCTGGGTGAAATATACTGCAGTTTTCAATGCTTCTACCTGTTTCGCCCTGGTTTCGTTTTTCCGTAAAGAGGATTTGTATGAATACAAAATGTCGGATACTTCCTGGCTTGCATCCAACACGGTTTTCTCGAATGTTAGCAAAGCTTCTTCCTGTTGGGCTTTGGCAATCTGAAGGTTGCCCGTCAGTTGTCTTTTGGCAAAAATGGGTTGAACCAGTCCGCCGGCAATATTGGCCATGATATTTTCAGGCTTGAAAAAATCACTGATGGTAGTGGATGTATATCCGATCATGCTTCCTGAAGTCTGTGATCCCAGTGTTAAGGAAGGATAAAAACTCGCTCTTGCGGCATTAGTCAATTCAAAAGCAGCCCTGAAACCTAGCTCAGCCTGCCTGATATCAGGACGTTTGGCAAGCATCTGTACAGGAACGCCATATTTGAGTTCATCCGGTATCACTTGTCGGGACATTGAAGACCGTGGTATAGAATCCGGCTTACGTCCTAGCATCAGACAGATGGAGTTTTCCAGTTGCCTGACCTGGTTTTCGAGGTCGGGAACGCTTGTCCGGGTGGCATACAACAGTGCCTTGCTCTGCTCCACAGCAGCTCCGTTAAGCACACCGGCATCTTTCAATGCTTCCATGGTCGACTTACTCTCTTCCAGTAATTCTATGGTTTCCGTTGTAATGGTCAGTTGTTCATCCATAGCCAGTAAAGCATAATAAGTAGTGGCAATATTAGCGATCAATGAGGTCTGAACGAGGTTTTTATATGTCTCACTACTCAGGAAACGGGCATAAGCCGCACGTTTCTGCCTGCTGATCTTACCCCAGATATCCAATTCCCACGACACGGCTGCCGCCAGGGTAAACTGATCTTTCGGATAGCCCAATACTTTTTTCCCGGATTCCCCCATACTGACACGGGTTTCCGCTGCCTCAGCCACTATCGACACCGATGGGAAAAATCCGGCACGTGCCATTTTCAGGTTCACTTCCGCTTCCCTGATCCGGGTAGCAGCAATGCGCAAATCGTAATTATTCTTCAATCCTTCATCGATCAGGCCGACAAGGATCGTATCGTTAAAATACTTTTTCCAGGGGATATCGGCGATGGTGGTCGTATCGGAAGGATCTTCCCCCCTGAACAGACTCCGGGCATCATATTCCGGTGAATGATACCTGTTAAAGATCTGGCAGGAAGAAAGGATCCCTATATGAAATATCAATAACCACGCTCCTACCCTAAAGTTCCTATGCTTGTTCATTGTCGGCTGTTTGATTAATGGGTTTATTCGAAGGTTGACTGATTTTCTCCTGTAAGGACTGGAATACCATGAAAAGCGTAGGGATGACGAAAACACCGATCAATGTGCCTATAAGCATCCCTCCAACAGCACTGATCCCAATAGACCGGTTACCTACCGCGCCTGCCACGCTGGAAAATACCAGGGGTAATAATCCGCAGATAAAAGCAATGGATGTCATCAATACGGGACGTAACCGGGCGGAAGCACCGCTGATTGCCGCCTCAATGATACTCATCCCCTCTTTGCGCCTCTGTACGGCATATTCAACAATCAGAATAGCGTTTTTGGACAACAGGCCGATCAGCATGATCATTGAGATCTGTACATAAATGTTGTTGACAATTCCACTCCCGTTCATCAACGAAAGAAAAACAAAAATGAAAATACCAGATAAGCCGACCGGTAAGGAGAAGATCACTGCCAGCGGCAATACATAGCTTTCATATAATGCCGATAGCAATAAATAGACAAATACCAGACATATCACAAATATGAGGATGGTCTGGCTGCCTCCCTTGGTTTCCTCACGGCTGATGCCTGAATAATCATAGGTATAACCGGAAGGAAGCGTTTCACTACTGACTTCCCTGACAACATTGATCACATCCCCTGTGCTGTACCCATGGATCATATCCGGGATGATCGTAACATCCATTGAAGAATACATATTGAATCTTGCCAGCGACTGTGGTCCGGTAACGTCCGTTACTGTGATGAATTCCGTAACAGGCGCCATTTCACCGGTTGGTGTCTGGACAAATAATCCGTCCAGATCAGCTGTGGTTGCCCTGTATTCAGGTGCAGCCTGCATCATTACCCGGAACTGTTGTCCGTAAAGATTGAAACTGGACACATACATACTTCCGATGAAGGCCTGTAAAGTGGTCATTACTTCACTCAGTGTCAGTCCGGCATCTTTTATTTTTGCGATGTCCGCATCAATCTGTTTTTGCGGGAAATTAGGATTAAAAGTAGTCATGGCCATCATCACTTCCTTCCTTTCTCTCAATTTCCCAAGAAACTGATTGGTTATATCATAGAACTTGTTGATATCTCCTCCCATTTTGTCCTGCAATTGCATGGTAACACCCGTTCCCAATCCGAATCCCTGCAGGGTAGGAACACCCATAAACAGGAACGAGGCATCCCGGATAGAATCTGTCTTTTGCTTCATGATGGCGGCAATATCATTCGTAGTTACTTTACGTTCACTCCATGGTTTCATTTTCATCATGATACTCGCATAGGAACTTCCTATTCCGCTCATAATGTTGACACCGGTGATATTCAGCACATGACTGACATCAGGTGTCTCAGATGCGATTCTCACTACCTCCTTCACCAATGAATCCGTCCGTTCCAACGATGCACCGGGAGGAAGGGTGATCATTCCCATGACACCACCGCTATCTTCCTGGGGAACAAATCCGGAAGGTATCTTCTGCAACATAAAGAAAAGGATCGTCCCGGTAATGATCACTACCAGGAAAGCAATCCAGCGATGTGATGTTTTCCCGAGAAAATTTAACGATGACTGGTATTTCTTAATAGTAGCATTGAATCCTTTATTGAAGGATCCATAAAAACGTTTCAGGATTCCTTTTTTATTTCTTTCTTCATGCGGCTTCAGAAAAACAGCGCTTAAAGCAGGGCTTAAAGTCAAAGCATTGATCGCTGAAATGGCTATGGCTATAGCAAGAGTCAATCCGAACTGTTTGAAGAACACACCGCTCGTTCCTCCGATGAAACTAACCGGAATGAATACGGCCGACATTACCAGGGTAATGGACACAATGGCCGGTGCGATTTCTTTCAATGCAGTTTTTGTTGCAACCCTCGGGTCCTTTTCTCCCGCATCGAGCTTGGCATGTACCGCTTCAACGACTACAATGGCATCATCCACCACAATACCGATGGCCAGAACCAGTGCAAAAAGGGTCAACAGGTTGATGGAAAAACCGAATATACGCAGGAAAAAGAATGTCCCTACAATGGCTACAGGAACTGCAATGGCCGGAATGATGGTAGACCGGAAATCCTGCAGGAAGATGAATACGACAATGAACACGAGTATAAAAGCTTCGATGATCGTATGGATGACTTTAGTGATCGATTCGGACAGGAATTCATTGGCGTCCGAGATATATGTCAGTTTCAATCCCGGTGGAAATGTAGCAGAAGCCTCATTCAACTGATCTTTAACATCGTTGATCACCTGCCGGGCATTGGATCCTGCCGTTTGACTGATCCCTATGGCCACAGCTTCCAAATTATCCATCTGGGTATATACACTGTAATTTAAAGATCCTAATTCAACATCTGCGATATCTTTTACCCTTAATATTTGTCCGTTATTCGACCGGATAATAATATTCCCGAATTCTTCGGTCGTCTTCAGGCGTCCGGTAAATTTAAGGGTATATTCGAAAGTCTGGTTGCTGTTTTCGCCCAATTGTCCCGGAGCTGCATTGATATTCTGATCCTGCAGCGATGCGATCACCTCGAGCGGTGTAAGCTTGTATGAAGCCATTACATCCGGCTTTAACCATATACGCATGGAATAATCCTTGGCTCCGAAAACATTGGCGCTACCCACTCCTTTCACACGTTGGATCTGGGGTAACAGATTGATATTTGCATAATTCTGTATGAATTGGCCGTCAAAATCCGGATTATCCGATACCAATGCAATCATCAGTATGTTACTGCTTTGCTGCTTTCTAACCGTTACACCTGTCTGTACTACTTCCTGAGGGAGTAAAGATGTGGCTTTTGAGGCCAGGTTCTGGACATTGACTGCTGCAATATCAGGGTCGACCCCCTGTTCGAAATAAACAGTAATATTGGCTGTTCCATTATTGGAAGAGGTGGAAGTCATATAGGTCATACCTTCCACACCATTTATCTGTTGTTCCAACGGGATCACCACACTGTTCATGATCACATCCGCATTGGCTCCCGGATATGATGCCGATACCTGTATGGTAGGAGGTGCAATATCAGGATACTGCTCGATAGGTAAGGTGGCCAGTCCGATGATACCAAGAACAACAATAATAATGGATATAACGGTAGATAATACCGGCCTGTCTATAAATATCTTTAACATACCATCAGGATTACCGGGTTACTTTTATTTTCTGTCCATTGACCAGGGTGGCAACTCCATCCGTAACAATTTTATCTCCGTCGGAAAGCCCTTCTGTAACCACATAGTTCTTTCCGTCAGGCATAGCTGTTACGGATATCACTTTCTGTACCACGGAGTCGCCCTGTACTTTATACACCATCACTTTATCCTGCAAGGCAAATGTCGCTTTCTGAGGTACGACCAACACCTGCTGTATCGTATGAGGAATAGAAAGCCTGCCGCTGATCCCGCTTCTCAGTATCCCTTTCGGATTAGGAAATTCCGCCCTGAAACTGGCTGTTCCTGTTGTGGCATCCAATACCCCTGAAATGGTCCCGACCTTTCCTTTTTCCGGATATATGGAACCATCTGCCAGTTTCAGGGTTACAGGGGGTATATTTTCGATCTTTTCGGCCTGGTTTTTTCCTTCAAGACCATTCAGTAATTCCATCAACGCTTTTTCATTCATGGAAAAATAAGCATACACCGTACTTATATTGGCCACAGTAGTAAGTACATTAGTACTGTTCACAAGGCTCCCCTGCCTGTAGGGGATCGACCCCACTACCCCGTCAACCGGGCTGGTGACTGTGGTCCATTTTCTTGTTTCGGTGGCATTGACCAATTCCGCATTTGCCTGCATTTCTGCTGCCAATGCCGACTTATATGCATTTTCATAGGATTGTAACTGTACCTCACTTACAATTCCTTTTTCCGCCAAAGGTTTCATCCGGTCTACATTGAGCTTTGCGGTATTCACCTGTGCTTTAGCGCTGTTTAATGATGCCCGGGCCGCCGCCAATGATTGTACTGTCTGCGGTGAGTTGATCTCGAACAACTTTTCTCCTTGTGTAACAGTGGCGCCTTCATCTATATATATGGCATTGATAAAGCCGTCGATCCGGGGCCTGATCTCGATATCCTCCTTTCCCCTGATCACTACAGGGTATTCATTCTGAAGTACGGCATCCTCTTTTTCCAGCACTGCTATAGGATACTCCTTTGGTCCGGCTTTTTGTCCGGTTTCTGCGTTTTCCTGCCGATTACCACATGAAGAGATAGTGAATAAAATCACTACACTTCCAATCATCGTAATTAATTTCATCTGTTTATAATTTTATATTTTAAGGTCAGATTGTATGTCCATATTTAATCATTATGATTAGTGCACCTTAGTGCATGGACATTTCATGTTGTTGTTCTGTTATTAAAAAATATTCAATATGGTTTTCCGAAATAAGCACTTTGTGCTATTTATTATTTCCTTAAGTCACATTGATCAAATGGATTACGCTCAATAAATATGACATTAATTATCTTATATTACTTATCTATCTTTCCTACTCCTTAAATGATCCGGTTTTTTGTTGATGGGATCATTCTTTTCTGTGCTCCTTGATATATTGGCAAATAAAGTATTACCTGAAAAGGAATCATCCTCACCGGAAAATATTCCAGATCTATGCTTTACTATAATAAAATAGATCAAAGGCTTGTTTCTGTGATGCCCTTAATTTGCGTGATACATTCATTTATTCCGGACAAAAAACCGGACTTTCGTAATTCTCTGTTCTATTGTCATTTCTGTGTCAAATATTAGTTCGCGGCAAATGTAATCGAAATAAATAACATCTGATACAAAAAATCAAAAAGAACTGTTTATCAATAAATACATCATTCTATTGTTCATAAACACAAGGTGTTCAGAAAAAATATTCGCAATATCACGAACATACAACAGCAAATTAAAAAAACCTGATCAAATTATATCCTCAAACAAAATTGGATTGTGACTTAGATAATTAAAACTGAGAGTCAGCAGTGTCGAGTTGTCATATATGTGTTATACTATTTATTTTCAACACACATATAAAATAAAAAAACCGCGAAAGTGTTTACTTTCACGGCTTTTCATTTTCAAAAACACTAATTACCCAGTTCGTAAATTCGGATTTCAGACAAACTCGCACTATACCCCCGGTTTCCTGCAGTAATGAGCACATTCACGTAACGGGCATTTACCGTTCCGGGTAATATAATTTCGCCTGTCAGATCAGTAGAAGACGGGCCGAAATCATATTCTGCAATGGTAACAAAATTATCCCCCGCGTTCTCCTTGGCTTCAATCACAACAGTACGCGTATCGGTAACCATGGTTGTATGGTTGCGCCGTGATATAGCGATCTTTGAGATCTCATATACCTGTTGCATGTCTAGTTCCAGCGTATATGGGAATGGTCCGGTTTCCAGGCTATGCCACATGGTAGAAGTATTGCCGTCCAACACGTTTGTAGCAGGATAACTGGCCGAAAGCACCGAACTGGCTGTAATACTCCATCCTGTCCTGCTTAATTCGCGGTAAAAAACAGCAAAATCCATATTCGTGGCGTTGGTTGCTATTGTATCGATGGCGGATGTTTCCGGGACAAACAATGATACATAACTAAAGGCCCCTCCAGAAACATAGTCGTCAAGCACTAAAGTAGTCTGGTCGGCCTTGATAAAAACTTCTTTTTCCTGCCCGTTTTTATTGATATAGCTCATTTTTGTCCCTACGCATCCCTCTTCGAGCGACCATTGAAGGGTTATATTATTTTCCGCAGCTACCTGACTTGTTACCAGCCTATTATAGAGTCCTTTGCGATATATTTCCCCATACGATTCCACGGAAACAGTGTTGAATAAAGAGCAGTACCCGTCCCTGCTTTTATTGACCATTTCCATAATATATTTTCCTTCCGGCAGGGGAATAATTTGTATCATTGCTGTATCCGTACGGTTCACCGGTACCGTCAGGGAATCCTCCCGGTCGTTCCAGTAAATACAACATTCGGCTATCTTGGGGTCGGCATTCAACTTCCATATCAATTGTATCCGCTCAAATCCCCCGTTTGCCGCAACAATATCGGGATAGCCTATATATACTTCTTCTCCTTCGTCCAGATACTTCTGGTGAATATCATACATATCATCGCAGGATACAATAAGGCATGCCGAGATAAAAACAATTGTCGAATAAATTAAATATTTCATGGTATTCTTCTTTTAATAATAATTTTCCAGAATTTGACCCCAAAATGTCATTTCTGCGATCTGGGCAATAGTTCCGCCACTCCAGTTTTCCAGCATATGGATACGGATATACCTGACAGCCGGGGCTTCCAACAGTACTTCATGTTCATCCCCGCCTTTTATATATTCTTCATCTTCACTGGTATAATCAGTTCCAGGAAGTCCAGAAGGCTTGTAACAATGCGCTTCGCAAATGAGATCCCAGCCGTCCAGCGAGCCGGTTGCCCTCATTTCAGTCGTGATTTCCTGACAGCCATAAACTATATAATGTTTCAGGTTATTGTGATTATAAATGAAAGTGCTATTAGCTGTTCTTTGCCACATCTTGAACCGGCTTAATTTAGCCAGTTGCCCCATATCAAAGGTTACAAATTTTCCTATACCCGGTTCGCCGGATGTCGGCGTGTGAAAGCATTCCGTTGCTGAAGTAATTCCATCCCAGATCCTATAATAAGTATAGCTGTCATTTAACGGAGTAGCATCGTTAGGTAATTTTGTTATTGCCCTGAACCTGGATTTAACCAATTGTTCCTCGAATAAAGGTTTTTGCGTCGTTACCAGCATTTCGGAATAATTATCCCAGCGGTCGCGGATAGTGACACCCACTGATACAGAAAGCGTATCCATACCGCGTATCGTACCTAACCCGGTCTTTGCACTGGAATAAAAATTCTCCAGGTTTATCCAGTCACCAATGGAATCTTTTACAAAAACGCTAACAATAATATTGTTTTCATCCGCATTTTCCCATGTCAGCCTGAGTCCGCCGAAACCGGATACGACATCCATTGATTCGTAGATAAGTTCTACAGGGGATTCCAACGGGTTGACGGTAATTTCCACAGGTTCCGATTCATTCCCACTTTTATCGACACTTCTTAAGAACACCGTGTAATCGCCTTTTTTCCCGAATCCCTGCACTTTCAGTTGGTCGTTATAAACAGAAGATTTGGTGGTATATTCTACCCCATTTATTTCATAACTAGCTGTGACACAAAGCAGGTCGTTATCTGAAGGAGCCTGGAAATAAATAATGGCCGCACCGTTCATATTTTTAATATCTGTAACAACCGGAGGTCCCGGCGGGGTACCGTCCTGGGAGGACAAACCCAATTTTGTGTCATCTTTGCATCCCGTCGATAGCAGGATCAAGAAAGTGAGCAGGACGCCTGCTCCTTTCCTTATGGAAAATAAAAATTCACTTGTTTTCATAATTCGTTATTTATCGATTAATTCCAACCTGGATTTTGTACTAAATTCGGATTCTTCTGGATCGCTTCCACCTTTAACGGCCATAGAAAGTCTTTGTAGGTGTACTTTGATCGTTCAAAAACGGTAGTTACCCGGTAGAACTCCTCAACAGTAGCACCTTTTGCGTTCCATCCTTTGACCGTATTGGGTAACTCGATCTTCCATCGACGCATGTCCCAGAAGCGTTTTCCTTCACAAGCCAGCTCATTCAACCGTTCCTTGCGAATAATATCCCGCATGCCGTCCTTGGTTGCCGGTTTGGTCGGATACTTGGAATACAATGCCCAGGAATCGACCACACCATCCAATCCGGCACGGGTACGCACTTTATCGATATAATCATAAACGTCCTGATTAGGTGCGCTTAAGGATTCATTTAGTGCTTCCGCATACATCAGGTAAAGGTCGGCCAGACGGATGATCGGGAATGCATAGCGGTAAGACTGCCAGGCCGAGGAAGTAATCGAGCTTTTAAAACTGACCACTTTTTTATTCAGGTATCCTGTTATGGGATAATCTTCCGAAGTCCGCATACCGGAATATTCCCCGGCCAAAAAATGAGGCTTCGACAGGGCAGTACTATCATTGGCGTCTCCCGACATGTACCAGGCGCCCCGGTCGAAAGAGATACTGCTGTAAAAGCGCAGCTCCCTGTTCAGGTGCAGCATGGCGGTTTGCCCCCCCACTTCCAGGATATGCTTATTGATCCCTTCATCGGGAACAGTCGTGATTGTGTATCGTTCCGGGTAATTGGCCGCCCAAAAAGCACTGTTGTCCTCATCAATCGGTACCCCATTACTAGAATAAAACTGTTCTGCCACCACTAATGTCGGGGCCAAAAGACTACGTGCCGTATAATAATTCCGGGTGGATGATATTTTCGTCATGGCCAATGTTTGCAATGCATCCGTACTACGCGTGCTTCCCCAGATGATCTCCCTGTTCCACCTGTCGGTTACCGCTTCGCCGATACTTAAGATAGTACGGGTGGTATTCGAAATAATAATCCCCTCTTTAAACACATACAGTTCATGTTTTGCTTCTTCCGCCGACCGGATGGCTTCCAGCGCTGCATCGGCTGCACGCTGCCATTTTGATTGATCTGCAGCTACAGGAAATAAATTCCTTCCCTGCGAATCTTTCACATTGGCATAATCCGGATTACCGTTCATCAGTGGACTGGCCGCAAACAGAAGCGCCTGGGCCTTTACCGCCAGAGCTATCGGTTGCGTAATACGTCCCATTTCCTGTCCTTCATCCGAGATATACAACGGAAGGTTTTCCAATGATTGATCGATTGCCGCCACGATATAGTCGACTACGTCATCGAATGGTTCCCGGAATTTACGCACCTCATCTATCGAAGCGTTTACCCCTACGTTTTCATCCATGATAGGGATAGGACCGTATAACTGCATCAGATAGAAATGATAATAGGCTTTCAGGAAAGTTATCTCGGATGTCCACCGGTCACGGTCGTATTCATCCATATCTTTCGGACGGTGAATGTTTTCCAGAAATATATTACAATCACGGATGCCTATCCATAAATTGGTACCTCCATTTCCGGCATCCCAATAATTCATATACGGATTATTGTTATTCTGGGCTCCGCGACCAATTTCCCAGCAATTCAATGAGACCCGGGAATCAATCAGCCCAGTACCTTTTGGGATAAGCCAATGTTCATCGCCGGCCAGAAAGCCGAGCGCGCTTCCCGCATCATCGAACCGGGGCAGATAAGAGTAGCAGGTATACAGGAATTTCTCCGCATTTGCCCTGTTACTAAAAGCATTGTCCATAGACGGTACTCCTTCGGGTACAACATCTAGATAATCCGAACAGGAGTTACTCCCTAGCATCAGGGATATAAATATAAAGATTAGTATCTTTTTCATGTTGATTTACTTTTAGAATGTAAGATTAAGGCCTATGTTCACAACACGTTGTACCGGGTATCCTAATCCATCTCCTCCCATTTCAGGATCCCATAATTTAAAATTACTGAAACACAGCAAGTTGGTACTACTTACATAGAAGCGTAAACTGTTTAACCTCAGCTTGTGCGAAATATGATCAGGTAACGTATATCCAAGTTCTGCGGATTTTAAACGCAAAAAATTCCCGTTGCGCATAAACCAGGTGTTTAAAAGATCACTGTTGTTATCACTGCCTTTACCCTGACCGTTATTGGCAACATGGTAAGAGGCTAAGCGTGGCCAGACCGCATATACATTCTGGTTCGCTTCACTCCAATGGTCTTCCTCGATAAATTGAAGCACTGCATTGTTTCCTTTTGACCCGCTGAGAGAATTCCTGAAAGGAGTTACCGCCAGGGCGTCTATCCAGAAGGAAGAACGAGCCGATCCCTGGAAGAAACAGGAAAAATCAAAGCCTTTATATCCGGCGGAAAAACCGAACCCGTATATAATCTCCGGTGTGGTCGGGTAGCCGATAGGTACCTTATCCCGATTATCTATAATACCATCTTTATTGATGTCCTTGTATTTGATATCGCCGGCCATGTAATCTCCAAACTGTTGCCTGGGCGAATTCAATACATCATCCGCATCTACAAACAGGCGCTCAGCTATTAAACCGTATTTTTGGGATATTTTTTGATCTACCCTGGAAAGCCAGGGGGTGGTGTTGGAATAATCCGGTTCTTCATAAACGGAGTACTTACTGCTGGCATAGGTAAAATTACCGCGCACGGTGATCCAGAGATCCTTGCTGAAGGATTTCTGGTAATCGACGGAGACGTCGATCCCACGCCCCTTGGCTTCTCCTAGATTTGCACGGGGAGTAGCCTGTAAGCCCATCAATGTCGGGATATCGGCGCGTATCTGCAGGATATTCGTCCGCTTTTCCGTGAAATACTCGGCCTGGATCTCCAGTTCCTTGAACAGCTTCATTTCAACTCCCAGGTTCAGCTTGTGCGATATTTCCCAGCCTATCTTCCGGTCGGAATAACGGGAGATAGAGATACCGTTCAATGTCCGGCCAAAATCGGTCCCGAATGTAAACCCCTTACCGGAATTATTCATATTTACCTCGGAAAGGTAGAAAAAACGTTCATTGGAAATAGCATCATTTCCTACAATCCCATAAGAAGCCTTTAATTTAAAAAGTTGTATTACATTAGCCAGAGGGGATGACTCCCAAAAGGATTCTTTGGATACGACCCATCCAAGTCCCCCGGAAGGGAAAAAGCCCCAGCGGTTATTCCTGTCGAAACGCTCCGATCCGTTATAACCGAAGTTTGCCTCGATGTAATAACGGTCCAGCAAACCATAGGTAAACCGACCGGCCAATCCTAAGTTACGCGACGGAAGCGAATTCTGAAGGGTACTTTCATTGGCCGTGAGCGATTCGCGGGCCGTCCACACCAACATACCGCTTACCGTATGCTTCTCGGCAAAGGTACGGTCGTACGAAAGTGCCGTTTCCAGGTATATGGAACTGGATACCTGCTTTGAGCCAGGTACATAATTCAGGTAATCGGTGCCTGTATCTGCGTTCAGGGCAGTCAGAATATACTT
>JAISOY010000119.1 GCA_031275285.1 Bacteroidales bacterium
CTCCGTCGAAAATTAATTCAACCATGAAATAGCCATGAACATTACTGTTCACTCACCGTAATGATTATCTATGGCGTATTTAGCTCCGCTGAGCCCTTCAGGGTTCATCTGACCTTAAAAATTAAATTATAAACAGATGAAAAATATAATAAGTACAGCAGTTATTGTTCTGTTAATAGCGATGTTATCCAGTTGTGACCATCTGTCATCTCAGGAAAAAAAGGCCATGCAGGACACCAGTCCGAAAATAGAAATAGGGCTGGAAGGAAATGCATACATCACCGATACCCTTCCTGTGGTTCGCCCTCAGCGCCGGAGGAATGATTCCGGACAATCCCGGGAGTATTCACAGGTGATGACACCGGGTAGAACGGTATCCGTATTTTTCCGGGTAAATGCCATTGGAGATATGCATGTTTATCTGAGAGGTAAGGCAGGTAAAAAAGCCCAATTAAATGTAACAGTTGCAGAAGTCTCAAATACGATCCGGGTTGATACGGTAAAGTCGGATATTTTTGCCGGTACTTTCAAAATTGAAAAAGAAGGTTACCAGCGGGTGGATATCTTCCGTCCGGACACCGATACGACAAATCGTGTCGATTTCTATGAACTCATTGTGAACGGTAATGCTGTAAACGATCAACCCATCAATTATGTATATGATTTCAGTACGCATTTTGGTCGCCGGGGGCCATCCACACACATCAGGCACCAGCTTCCCGAAGTTCCCACGGAATATTTTTATAGTGAAGTCACTATTCCTAAGGGGAATGATGTGATAGGGTCTTATTTTATGGCCAACGGGTTCGGACAGGGCTATTTTGGGATACAGGTCAATTCGCCTACCGAACGCAGGGTGTTGTTCTCTGTGTGGAGTCCTTATGTTACAGATCATCCTGGTGAAATTCCCGATGACCAGAAGGTAGTTTATTTGCGCAGGGGAGAAAATGTAAGAGGTTCCGAATTCGGAGGAGAAGGATCCGGTGGACAGAGTTTCATGGTATTTCCATGGAAAGTTGAGACTACTTACAGGTTTCTCACCCGGATAAGACCTGACGGCAAAGGAAACACGGAGTACACCGGGTATTTTTATGATCCGGATAGTGACGAATGGCTGCTCCTGGCTTGTTTCCGCAGGCCCAAAACCAATACTTATTATACCAATGCATACTCTTTCCTTGAAAATTTCAGTACCAACACAGGATGGATCACCCGCAAAGGTTATTATGGTAATCAATGGGCTTATGGAACAGATAAACAGTGGCGGGAACTGACCGAGGTGACTTTTACGTATGATGCTACCGCAAGGGCGGAAAAACGGATGGATTATAAAGGCGGACTTGACGGGGATAAGTTTTTCATGCAGAATTGCGGGTTCTTTGATGACAATACCCCCCTGAATTCCAAATTTACACGGCCTGCCAAAGGAATAGCTCCGGTAATTGATTTCGATGCACTTGAGAAAATACCGGGTGTCCCGGTAACCAATAAGGAAAATGCCGGCCGTCGGGGACGAAGGTAATAACATCCAAAACGAAAATATATCAGCCGTTTCTGATCATTTCAGAAACGGCTGAAGTATTTTTTTACGGCAACTAATCTTAGTGCTTGAAGGTGTGTCAAAAGTACATTTTCAAGTGGAACGGCGAAGCCCTCACGCAAGTAATTACAAATTATTTTCATGAGCTCGCAAGCTCGATTCCGTTTAACTGATTCATGGGGCTGAAGAACGGGTAATGGTTATTTTAAATAGGGTTAAAGATAGAGGGCAAGCCCTTTCAGGTGATGAATTTACAGACTTTGATTTTAGGAAATATTTTAGGGAATCATTATGTAGCACCAATTTTTTTAAAGCTATATCTTTAATGAAAACGAGGAAGTTATCTACGTTCTACAGAAAATATATATATTTGCATCTTAGGAAATTTGTATCTTTAGATATGGCTAAAAAAAAGGATTTTGCTGTTGTGGATCTATTTTGCGGAATTGGCGGACTTACGCATGGTTTTGTGAAAGAGCACTTTAATGTGTCTGCTGGCGTTGATTTTGATGAGACTTGTCGTTATGCTTATGAAGTAAATAATAAAGCACAATTTGTTTATAAAGACGTAACAAAATTAACTGCTACAGAACTAAATAGCCTATATCCTAAAAATAAACGGAAAATTCTCGTTGGGTGTGCTCCTTGCCAACCATTTTCGATATTTAATTATAAAAACAACAATAATGCCGAGAAACAAGCGGAGGATACTAAGTGGAAACTGCTTTACTCATTCGCTGATTTAATTGAGGCGACACAACCAGAGATAATTTCAATGGAAAATGTGCCACAGCTACGAAATTTCAATGGAGGTAAAGTATTTGGCGACTTTGTTAAACGATTAGAAAAAAATGGCTTCAAAATATCATATGGAATTTATAACGCTCAAGATTATGGTGTACCACAACGCCGAAAGCGTCTCATCTTATTAGCCTCTAAATATTCCAAATTTGAATTGATTCCGCCTACTCATAAAGACAACTATATGACTGTTCAGCAGGCGATAGGACATTTACCTGAAATAAAAGATGGTGAACATTCTGAAACTGATTTTCTACATTATGCCCGAAAACTAACAGATCTTAGCAGAAAAAGAATTAAAGCCACTCCGGAAGGAGGTGGTTGGCAAGACTGGGATGAAAGCTTGCTTTTAGAGTGCCACAAAAAAGAGGGAGGGCAAATGTATAGAAGCGTATATGGAAGAATGTCGAGAAATGATGTCGCTCCTACTATGACAACTTATTGTATAGGATTAAATAATGGTAGATTTGGACATCCACAGCAAAATAGAGCCATATCTTTACGTGAAGCCGCTATTTTGCAATCATTCCCTGACAACTATGATTTAGTAGATCCTAATGCAGTGTTTAAAATGCAAGTTCTTGCTCGTCAAATAGGAAATGCTGTCCCTGTCGGACTGGGGCAAGCTATAGCGAAAAGTATAGAAAAATACATAAAGACTATTAACTAACTAATGGATAATCCAGAACGAAATATACTAAAGTGGAGATTTGATGTCAGCACATTCAGACTGATTGGTCGAGAATTGATAACTGATCGTATCACAGCTTTGTTTGAATTAGTTAAAAACAGCTATGATGCAAATTCAACGCGTGTCGATGTTATTTTCGAAACCATATCATCTATCAATCCTTATAGTAAAATAACCATTAAAGATAATGGTTATGGGATGGAATTTGAAGATATTCGTGATAAATGGATGGTTATAGGAACGTCAAGTAAACGCAAAGAACCATATTCACCCGAACCTTTCAATCGCAGATGTGTCGGAGAAAAAGGAATCGGTCGTTTTGCTGTTGATAAACTTGGCGATAAAGTCAATATTATTACTAAAAAAATAGGGACAAACCAAAAACTGAACGTTGAAATAGATTGGAATAAATATGAAACCTCTTTTCAGCAGCAGAATAAAGACGAACAAGTTGGAAATACTACAGAACTCAAAGAAAAGAGTTTAAAGATAAAAGATGAAACGCAAAAATCTTTGATAATTACGGAAGAAGATTCCCAAGATAAAATTATCCTTTTTACAGATATTGAAAATAAATATCAATATGAAGATGCTAAAACCGATGAACAAGGTACTACTTTAGAGATTTCAGGTATTCGAGAAGTTTGGACTAAAAACGACATAGATAGACTATATAAAGAATTAACAAAACTTGTATCTCCTTTCTATCCTTTGAATCCTCCATTCGATATTTATATCAAATCAAACGAATATGATACTTATAAACAAGATACAATTGTAAAAGTTGATACTACACAATATGCCTCACATTCTGCGAATATTGGTTTTGATTTAAATAATAATATACAAGAAGAGCTTTATTTTGACGAAATCAATGGAGAAATAAAGAAACGTAAGGTACAAGCCAAATCGTTCGGACTTATTTCAATGCAATTATATTATTTTGATGCATCTGCAAAGAAACGATATAAGGCAAAATATAAAAACGATGAAACTCGTATAGATGGAGTTAAAATTTATAGAGATGGTTTAATTACTACTCCATTTGCAGAGTTTGAAGAACACCCGGATAAAAAGAGAGACATTTTAGGTATTGATAAACGTCTTTGGAGAGATATTTTTAATCGCTTGAGCACAAGAGATATTATAGGTGTTATTGATATAACAAAAGAGAGAAATCCTCAAATTATTGATGCAACGAATCGACAAGATTTTGTCGAAAACAATGAATACAAAAAATTAAAGCAATTTATAATTGATCAAATAGATGTTTTTTCAGATTTGCGTATTTATGAACGTGAAAAAGGAAAAATAACCGTTACTGAAGATCTAGAAAAGGCTAGTGAGGATGTAAAGGAATTCGTTAAGACTATTGAGATTTTAGAAAAAAATAATCCTACATTAAAACAAGAGCTTTCGCCTTTAAAAAAGCAAGCTAGACAAGTGGATTCTGCGGTTAAAAAGGGTGTATCAGAGCAGAAAAAAGCAGAAAAAGAATTCCTTCGCAAAGAAAATATCTATTTGAGTCTAATGTCTTTACAGGACTACGCAGCAAACATGTCTCATGCAGTTAGGACATCATTAGGTAAAATAAAAGATAAAGCGGAATTTTTCAAATTGCATTATCCTAATAGCGATCTTGAGGATTTTTTCAAATTATACTCGATTGAGATTTATGAAGAAATGACTATTCTAAATAAAGTTATCAACTATATGTTAAGCTATGCTGGCTCCAATATACCTTTTGATGATTTTGACGTAAAAAAGCTTATTGAAAACCTTTTTGCGGAATATCAATTCCGATTTAAAACCGAAGCCATAACACCTTCAATCGAAATAAGAGATAATTTCATTATCAATGCCAATAAACAATTTTTTGCAGATATATTTCAAAACTTAATAGACAATTCCATTAAAGCTTTAAAAGAGAAAAGCGATAAGAGAATCAAATGTTCAGGTTATATAGAAAACGATAGTTTTATTTTGTTTTTTTCAGACAATGGTGTCGGTATTAAAGACGGTGATAGAAAGAAAGTTTTTGAATTATATTACACATCAACAGCGGAGGATGGTGGTGCCGGGCTTGGCTTATTCATTGTAAAAACAAGAATAGAAGCCTTGAGAGGAACTGTTGAAGTGGTTGATAATGAGTTTTTACCAACAGGAACAACTGTAAAAATCACTTTGCCTTTTAAAAAGTAACAATTATGGGAGATTCAACTTTAAACATCATCGTTATAGATGATAATCTAAAAAAGACAGACCCACTATTAGTCCAATTACAATTAAATTTCAAGAATGCAAATATAATCTTAAAGGATAATGCAAAAGATGGATTAGAATATATACTCGATAATCTGAACAGCAAGATGATAGTATTATTAGATTATGATTTAGGGGCAGGAGAGCCTAATGGAACGGACATTTTTTTGAAGATAAGAGAAAAGACAGCTCTTTTATATGTGATTATCATTACGGCAAAACTTATTGATGAGATTCCAAATCAGGAATTAGTCACGTATATCAATAAAGATGCGTTAGCTGTAGTTGACAAAACTATATCTCTCGAAGATAAAATTGAACTGATTAAAGAAGCAATTCATACCCTAGATATTCGAGTAGACTGTGTCTTAGAACAATGGATTAACAAACATACTGAGGAGGAACAGAAAGAGCCGTTCTTAACCTCTTCATCAGGTAAAGAGCAAACACTCGCATCAATATTAACTGAAATTAGACAACGAACAGAATTTGGAAAAACACTGGAACGTAATATCTTGCTGTTAGCGATTGATTTATTAACAAGAGGAAAAAAGAAAATCAATGATTAACTTTATAATAGTCTCTGATGATCGCGACGACAACCTTGGAGTTTATTTTAATGATTGTAAAAATCAAATATTAGGTTTGTTAGAAGAACTAAAAGAATCATTGGAAGGATCAATAAATGAAATTTCTGGTAATCAGTGCAATTCAGCCTATATTGATTTGAAGGTGCCTACTTACCATCCTAATCCTTTCATCTTTATCGCTTATTCACATGGTAATGAATATGCGTTATGTAGCCAAGAAGATAATTATGTGGAGAAAGGTGCTAATACTCAGCATTTTACAAATTCGCTATTTTATACAACTGCTTGCTCGGCTGGAAAAGAACTTGGCCCACACTTAGTAGAACAAGGATGTCTTGCTTTTGTTGGTTATGAAAATGAAATAAATGCTTATAAAAAAGATGAACAAAAAGAAATTTCAAAAAATTGCGACAATGCAGGCATAGTATCATTTTTATCAGAAGACATTACTATTTACGAGTCATATAAAAGGATGAAGAATTATTACACACAACAAATAGATCGATTAGAAGACGTAAAGGATATGATGTTTGCAATGAACCTAATTCAGGCGAGAGAATCTTTAGTATGTCTAGGTGATAAGAATCTAAAGAAAGAAGACTTTTTTGTCGCATAAGACCAAAATGGATGTATTCTCTAAATCAAAGCGTTCCGACATTATGTCGAAGGTTTCCGGCAAAGATACAAAACCTGAAATATTAGTTAGAAAATATTTATTCTCTAAGGGATTCAGATATAGAAAGAATGTTAAGAACTTACCTGGAAAGCCAGATATTGTATTTCCAAAATACAAGACAATAGTGCTTATTCACGGTTGTTTTTGGCATGGTCACCATGGATGTGAAGCCGCAAAACTTCCTACATCCAACGTTGATTATTGGACAAAAAAAATATCTTCAAATGTAAAAAGGGATATTTATAATATACAATCGTTAGAAATTCTAGGATGGCATGTCATTGTTATTTGGGAATGCGAATTAAAGTCCTCAAATAAGGCTAATAGATTAGAACAGTTAGTTTGTGAACTAAAAGCACATCTTTGATTGCAGAATTTCTCTCTACGAAAACACCTACCTTTACACCATCACTTAAAGAGGAAAAGTCCTCTTTAATTTTACCCTAAAAATGGAGTGAGTAACGAGTGGAATACGCAATTTTCGATAGTTAAATACCACTGACAGCATACGGGTTAGATGGAGTACTCAAAATCCGCCAACGTTATTGTGCTGTTATCCAACCGTGAATGTTCGGCTTAATATGTAATTAACTTTGTTGAGAATGCTATATTAAGTTGGTTATGCCGGGTTAAAGGTTAAACCGTTGTTATGGAATTTTTGACAACATTGTATCTTTTAATCCTTGTTGTATATCTTCATCACACAAAGTTTACAATCGAACTGTATCCTGTATGTATTCTGTTGATCCTGTAGTAACAAAGGCTCTTTCCATTTTTGCTTGGCCTGTTGTTTGAACGGACAAAGCCCATATTGGTATTTGATGCAATGTTTCGTGACCATCAGCAATTTTCCACGGTAATCACTTTGTAACTCAAAAGCTTTTTCGGTGACTTCCACTCCGTATTTTTCATAAAATTTCCGGGCTTGCTGATTGGCTATGTTTGCCAGATAACCTACTTTCTTTTCAGGATAAGAAGCCAGTAGATCCGGTCTTTCTGCTTTTTTTGCATGATATATATCCATACGGATATTTTCTAATTTCAGGATTACCTGTCTGCGCATTTCATTCAATACTGCAGCCGGAATGAAATATCCGAAAGAAGGGGAGATGATCACGTTGGACAAAGAGAAAACGGTATTGCCCAATTTACCCAACTGTTTTTTGATCTGCGCCTGTGCCTGATGTATATCCTTTGCAGGAATTTTCTCTGTTTCAAAAGTATCATCGGTACGGTTTCCATCTTCATCTTCAACCATAACGGTATACCCGGTTTCATTTTCTTCCAGTTTAAAAGTGATACCGATCCGTCTGTCTGAAGAGTTCACAGAAAGCTGTTTTTCAAAACAAAAATCATTATTTCTGTATATTTCCGTCCCCATAGGGATGTCGACCGGCCTGGCAGGAAATATCTTGCCTCCTTCCACTTTATTCACCAATACACCCTGTATTCCTTTTTGAGGATGTATCCAGCACAATCCGTCCCCGTTACTTACCTGCAGTGGCGTATCTATGGTAAAATAAGAAGCATGCACCCTGTTTACTTTTCCCAGCTTTTCTCCCAACGACTTTTGAGTCTGTAAAGATGCCACTTTTTTCCTGCATCCTTTTACAAAATAATCGGTATACCCCCTGTTAAAGGTTTTATAGGGATTAGGTGTAAAATTAAAAATGGTTTTTCCGGATGAAGCAGGGTCATAGGCTTTTTTATTTTTAAAAACGGCATCCAGGTGCTGACGGTAAAATGCCGTAATGTTCTTAACATAATTGATATCTTTCAGACGGCCTTCAATTTTAAAAGAAGTAACGCCTGCCTCCAACAGGTCCGGTAAAAAATCCGACAGGTTAAGATCTTTCAGGGATAACAAACGGGCATCATTGATCAATGTGTTACCCGATGCATCCAATAAACGATAAGAAGAACGGCAGGGTTGGGCGCATGTTCCCCGGTTTCCACTCCGTCCGGTTATAGCATGACTCATATAGCATTGACCGCTGTATGAAACACACAAAGCGCCATGAACGAAACATTCCAGTTCTATACGGGTTTTAAGCCGTATCTCTCTGATTTCATCCAATGTCAGTTCACGTGCCAAAATGACACGTTGAAAACCGGTATCTTCAAGAAATTTAATTTTTTCAGGGGTGTGGTTATGGGTTTGTGTGCTGGCAAATAAAGGTAATGGTGGAAGATGGCACTGCATTAACCCCATATCCTGGATGATCAATGCATCAACACCTGCTTCATAAAGTTCCCATGCTAATGAAACGGCATTTTCTATTTCCTGGTCAAACAGGATCGTATTGATGGTAACATATGCTTTAGCCCTGTATAGATGAGCAAAGCGTACCAATTCGGCAATTTCGGGGATCGTATTGGCTGCTTCAGCCCTGGCGCCATAATATGATGCTCCTATATATACGGCATCAGCACCATGTAAAATGGCTGCTTTACCATATGCAACATTCTTTGCCGGTGATAAGAGCTCTATCGGTATCAATCTATGGGAGGAAAATCATCATCTTCCGACTCTATCTCCATATTGTTTTCCCTGGCTTCAAGGGCTTCCTTTATTTCACCTGCATCCAATTCCTTCATGTTGGTGACAATGAAATCATCCGACAGGAAATTGCCGAATTGATTACATTCTTCAATCCCTTCACGGAAAAGTTTGGTCAGGTCGGATGTGATGGGGACCACTACTCTCATGGTCGTATAATTAACCAGAAAATTCAGCTTTTCCAGTTCACTGTTGTAACGATTCAGGGCATATTCCATCTCATCGTGTACGATTTTTTGTTGGAAAGGCTGTAAGTCACCGCCTTCTTTATTGATCAGTACAACAAAATATCTTAGTTTGTGACCTTTTCCACCCAATCCTGTTGAAATAAACACCTGCCTCCGGTCAAGCAAATGACTTTCCAGTAAAAGTTTATTTTCCTGCAATGCCAACTGGGCCCATTCTTTTAATGATTCGTCGGGATTTTTTACGTACGCTTCTATTGTCCTGAATATTTCAGGGTTGGGGATTCCAGCCATCTGAACCAATAATGTTTCTTTTTCGCTGGTAGGTATATCTGGATTTAGCAAATCTTCCTTTCTTGCTAAAATATCTTCTTCTTTAATAGATCCACGCAACTTGCCGGATGCCTCAAAATATTTCATTTGGGTATTTACATCTACCGGCTCTTCCAAAAGGCTGAAATTATCTTGCAGGTTACCAAAGAAGTCCTGTATTTTTCTATATATATTTTCGTTATCCATATTGGTAAGCTTTAGATTTTAATAATGAAATCTTTCTTATAACCAAAGGTACATCATTATTTTGTTAATTTATATACTAAAATCGTACCAGTTTAAAGATATCAGTAAATATGACAGTTTCATTATATATTTCTTATCAAAACTGTCAGTTCAATATAAAAATTATACTGATTATGGTGTAAAATCTGAGAAAAATAATGGATGAAACTTATCATTTACCGGGCAGGAAACCGGTCAATGAGTATTTTTATTTTACTCAGTTCTGTTAAAAACAGCGGATCATAATTAACAGGTGAGATCAGGGAAACTCCCGGTTTTTTCCCTTTTTCAAAACTACCCTGCATCTTATCCAATCCCAAAGTTTTTGCAGCATCCCATGTTACCCGGTACAATAGCTGTTCCAGAGAGATATTAGGTACTGTTTGACAAATATCCTTTATCTTTTCAAATACATATAATTGTGTGTCCGTGGGCGTTTCGGTGTTTATGTATTTATCTACTGTTTTATCAAGAAGTGATCCGGATGATACATGATTTTGTTTACATACGTTGATCAGGCCGGGAATAAGGATCCCGTTGTAAAATTCTACTTTTTCGCGTTCTTTTAGACAACCCTTTGTATCAATGATATCTGTGATTGTTCCGGCATGATCCAGGCATATTATGCCCATTTTCATGGGTGGGGAAGTTACCGGAAATACAAAATGGGCTGATAGACGGCGCATACCCGAAGCTCTCAATCAAATTTCTGGGGAATATGATAGATAGAGATGTCTTTTATTTCGGCACGTTTACTCCAGGTCGAATCCAATATGTTCTTATCGCTGTGCAGCCAATTGCCTTTCAGATGGGTATAGCTATTTCCCGGCTGTAAGATCTGTTCCGTACTGTATTCGATCATCAGTCCGTCTTTTCGTATCGGAGCTACCCAGAATGTGTCACATATACCTAAGGCCGTGGTGTCGCTTCTCCACCAATACATACAGATCCTGGGATCTATGGAAGCATCTTCCGGATAAACCCGTATTTTCGCTTTGATGATATATTTTCCGATACCTTTCAGTAGGACATTTACGGCAACAGAATCCTGTTCCCCATCGGGAGGCAACTGTCGTATCCTATAGTATGTCCATAGTTCCTGGGGAAAATCAAGTTCATCGGAAACCAGTTTTTCCAGATCATTCAAACGGGCAATCACTTCGTCATATACACTCTGGTAATCTTTTGGGTGGGAACAATACCATGATACCGTACTGTCAAACTGTGTCCACTTATATCCGTATTTTTCGACAATATGGAGGTTGTATGGTATGGTGTCCATCCAACGGGCATCTGTGATCCCGATAGAGTTATAATATGCTTTTGAAAGATGCATATCCGTAAGGATATCCACAAATTTATCTTCGGGTATCCTGTATCTGTTTCCACAAGAGTCCAGTATAAAACAACCCAGCAACCACAAAACAACGTTCAGGAAGAAACGTTTCTTTACTATTATTGGTTTTGTCGTGTCCGGCATCTTGAAAAAGAACGGTTAGGTTGGCAATCAGTTAATCTTTAGGTATCCGTCTGTTATCAATAAAATTATCACTGATCGACTGATGTGTATATACTTTCTGGATGACATCTGCGAAAATATCGGCAACAGATAATACTTTGATTTTCGGATGTGGTATGATCAATGGAATTGTATCGGTTACTACCATTTCAACGATATGTGATTTTTTTATCCTGTCATAAGCAGGACCTGAAAGGACAGGATGTGTGCTGACCACCCTGACAGAATTAGCACCCAACTCGTGCATCAGGTCTGCGGCAAGAGTGATCGTTCCGGCAGTATCTACCATATCATCCACAATGACGACATCTTTGTTTTCCACATCGCCGATTACCTTCATTTCACTGATTTCATTGGCTTTTTTCCGTAGTTTATAGCAGATGGCCATTTCCACATTCAGGAAACGGGAATAGGCATTGGCGCGTTTGGTTCCACCTACATCAGGAGCTGCAATCACCATATTATCCAGATTCAGGCTTTTCAGGTATGGAACAAAGATAGGAGAAGCATATAGATGATCTACCGGAACATCAAAGAACCCCTGAATAGGATCCGCATGTAGATCCATAGTCATAACACGATCCACTCCGGCAGCACATAGCAGGTTAGCTACCAGTTTGGCACCGATGGCGCAACGTGGCCTGTCTTTGCGGTCCTGACGGGCATATCCGAAATAAGGCATTACAGCCACAATCTTATCAGCAGAAGCACGTTTGGCCGCATCAATCATCAAAAGCAATTCAAACAGGTTTTCAGCGGGTGGAAATGTGGATTGGATGATAAAAACAGCAGCGCCGCGGACAGACTCTTCATATGCCGGCTGGAATTCACCATCACTGAACCGAAGAATAGAGCATTTTCCTACATTGGAACCATAACTTTTGGCTATTTTTTCTGCAAGTTCCTGAGAACCGGAACCGGCAAATATTTTTATGGGATTGTCACTTGACATTGTGGTGTTTATGTAATTATTGGTGTGAAAATTATGTGACAAAGTTAGTAAAAAATGCCATTAAAAATTAATTGATACGGATATTTGAGGGGATATGAATTCTCAACAATAAAATTATCCGTTCTTCCCCGATTTCTCCGCTTCCATCTGGGCCCTGGATTTACTTTTATTTACGATGAATACACCTGTAAATACGAGTATTGCCGCACATGCTTTCACCCAGGTGAATGTATCCTGTAAAATGATAATGGCTACTATGGAGGCAACCAGTGGTTGTACATAATTATACATGCTCATGGTGGTGGGGCGTAACCGTTTTAGGCCTAAGGGGATCAAAAGGTACGGGATAAATGTACCGCCGACCAGTGCATAAGTTATTTGCAACCAAAGGCGGGTATCAAAATCAGGATAAGGATAATTGATTACTTCCCGTAAACCTGTCGGAGAAAGAAATAAAGTTGAGAAAAGAAATGTCCATTTCATCACCGTAACAGAGGAATAGCGTTGTACGATCGGTTTGGAAATAACCAGATATATGGCATATGAAAGACAACTGACTACACAGAGCAGGTCGCCTTGTATGCTTCCTGCACCTGTGGCTTTATTCGAAGCCGAGAGAATGAGTAACAAAGCACCTGTTGCGCCTACAAAAACACCTGTTACCTTGGTTGTTGTAATAGGTTCTTTTAATACGATGGCGGCAATGAGCATGACCAGCACCGGAACAGAGGTGGTGATGATGGATGCGTCGATCGGAGATGTCAGGGTCAAGCCGGCCACAAATGATAACTGGTTAAACACCAGACCAAACAATGCGCACAAAACCAACATACCATAATCCGATTTTTTCACAATGGGTTCTTTAGGTAGAAACAGCGAAAGCAACCAGAAGCAGATACAGGTAAATAGCGCGCGCAAAAAAGACCACCCAAATGGTCCGATGTCTGTTGATAAGATAGCCTTTGAAATTGGGATATTTAATCCGAAAAGGATATTGGTGACCAGGACAATCAAATGTCCCTTTAATTTTTCGTTCACGTAAAGAATGTTTTGAAGCGGCAATTTTAGTCATATTTTCTATAGGATCAAAAATTGATCTTATATATGATAATTGATTATTTTATATTGAATGTTGATAAGGTGTAGTAAATCAGTGTTATATGATTGGTTTTATGTAGATGATTTATTGAACTTTACATAATAAGAAAAAGACAGTTAATTGTTCTGTTGGAATTTATTCGTGTTTTTACGAATACGCAAAAAGGCAAATTGTTAGTATTTCTATTTCAAAATATAGTGAAAGGCGAGAACAGAGCCAAGTTTACTTGAGTTATGCCTAGGCGCATCCTATATTCTAAAATTATAACTACATTGCAACAGTTATATTTTCGGTATTAAATAAATACTTATAATACATGACACAGATCAAGATCAAGAGAGTATACGATCCTGAAGAAACATCGGATGGATTCAGGATATTGGTAGACAAACTATGGCCCAGGGGGATTAAAAAAGAAAACCTGCATTATGATTTATGGGCTAAAGATATCACCCCTTCCACGCCTTTAAGGGAATGGTATCATGAAGACCCTGGGACCCGATGGTCCGGATTCAGGGAAGAATATACCCATGAGTTGGAAGCATCATCTGCAATGACAGATTTTGTTAATCAGGTAAAGGAACAGAAAACAATCACATTATTGTATGCATCAAAAAATGCTGCTGAAAATCATGCTCAGATCCTGCAGAAATATTTACAGAAAATATTGAAATGATTTCCTGATAATTGGTATCATGCAGTTTTTAATATTCGTCTCCTACATTGTAGGAGACGAATATTAAAAATAAGGTTTAATTATTATTCCAGCGTTTGAGTGTCGGAAAATAAGTTTTCATTTGTTCCCGGGCTTCTTCTTTGGTTACTTTTTGTTCGGCATCCTTGTTGTATTCATCGAGATAGTCCAGATTGATTTCGATCATCTCGTCCATGCTTATATCGTTAGTAAACGACCCATCTTTGAAACAATAGGAGCAATATTCATTGTTGGAACTTCCATCAGCATTGGTCCCAAAATCTACTGCTTCTTTTAAAGGCATTCCGCAACTTTGACAAATTTTTTCTTCCATTTTTATTGTTTTTAGTGAATAAATTTAGGTTTTTGAGTCATCGATAAATAATGCTTTTTACCATTTATCGTTGAAAAATTTCCGGATATTTCCGGATAAAATACACCGGAGTACAACTCCATGCATGACAATAACTGTTTATCGGGAAAAATTTGTATGGAGATAAAAAGTCATTGTTCGGATCATATACTTCCCAAAAAGTATCTGCACCTTTGGTTACCATACCACCCCAGTATTTCACCAGGTAATCCTTGGCCTCCTGTTCCATGCCACAGGCAATCATTGCCTCTATCAGGAAATGGGTACCATAAGGAGAGCCGGGATATACGGCTTCCGGCATCGACATCACCGTCCGGAGTGCTTTCTGGGATTCCGATTTATTGGTAACGCCCCCCAGGATCATCCATATTTGTGACATATAGGAAACCTGTTGTTGTTTTCCGCTAAGAAAAATACCTCGTTTGATATCGAAGAAATTCTTTTTTGCCACCTTCGTCAATTGTTTGACTAAACCGGGTATTTCAGCTACTTCTTTTTCTTTACCCAGTATTTTGGCCAGCTCATAAGTGTCTTTAAATGTTTTTACAAACAAACCCTGTAAGGCAGCCCGTTTATCCAGACCTTCCCGCCAGTCAAAAAATATCCAGATCGGTTTGTTGTTGTATAACAGGTCATCACCGATATATGTTTTAGCTACCTCGATCTGTTTCTGAGCTACCGGCCAGAGATCTAACGCTGTTTCTTTATCACCTGTTGTTTTCAGGTAATCCAGTAACGAAACATTCCATAACAGTGCATAATCCAGGATATGTTGCCCGGTCTGTGGATGTGGTTCGGGAATGTCATATACCGTAGCATGCAGGAATCCGTTCGGAGCAGCCAGTCCGGCTAACAAATACAGGCAACGTTTTGTCAGGCTGTGATTCTTGTATGAATAGGTATTGGCAAGGGCTTCCAGGTACAGGTCCCCGATCCATAACCGGAGATCCCGTTTAGGACCGTCTTCATATACCGTCTGCATGCATTCTTTTAATGTTGTCAGGCCAACCCGGTCAATATCGGCAATGGCAGCAGGGGTAGTTGCGGCCAGTTTTCCGGGTGTTCCTGTTGCTGATGTAGTGGCTTTTACTTCCATTCCGGATATCCTAAAATTAAATGAAGAATGTGCCAGCATCTCGATTTTTACATACCTGAAAGACAATCTTCTCGGTATGGAGATCTTGTTGGGGATATAATCAATAGTTACAACTTCATCCTGAAGCCAGGCCCTGCTCAATCCACCCGGATAAGGATCAAATGGGGTAGCCAGCTCTGCCGGAACTTCCCCGAAAGTAAATTTAAACCGGACGGGAGCGTCTGAGTCTGAACTTCCTAGAAGATCGAAAGTACAGGAAAAATGACCGGTGATATGTTCCCCAAAGTCGACAATCACACCGGATTGTTCTTTGATTGACCGGCCATATAATTCGTCAATATTTCCGGCATTCAGCATTTCCCATCCCTGAAACGCGCTTTTATTCTCGTTCAGTCTTACCAATCGGACCGGATGCTTGATGGTTTCCGATAATGTCGGCTTACTGGCTTCCGCTTTTCGCAGCCATTCCGCTCGTTGTTCTTTTGTATAAGCATCCTGAGCCTCTATAGGTATCACTAGGGTCAATAAAAGAAAAATAAGTAAATTCGATTTCATTTGTTTGGCAATTTATCTGTTAATACAACTTCCTACGTTCTAAAAGTAGGTAAAAATAGTCATAATATTTTTTTAATTACGAATTACGAATGATGAATTACGGGCAACAGATGAGAAAATGTTTTTTTTCATTTTCATTAAATGAATATATACAGTAGTTCGTTCATTTTTGACAATATGGGTTTTTGTATTGAATATCAGGTTGTCAGTTGATTGATGGAAATGAATCGCATTGCATAAGTTGCCGAATATGAATGCTATGTGCTTTTTAATCTATAGTTAAATTGTGCGATTCAAGGATTGAATAAAGGAGGTCTGAAAGACCTCAATGTGAATAACCGTGGGTGAACTGCAGCTCACGACCATCGGGAGTAAACCCATTGAAAAAACGGACAATATGTTACGGCGTCTCCAAATAGGGGGCGAATACCATAATTTACGCCGTTTACCCCGTTACCTTTGGTGAACCCTTCGGGTTTCGGGGACATAAAGGAAGGTGATCTTCCAGCCGCGGATGCAACCCATGGTTATTATTCGCAATGCTCATGAGAATTCTTACGCTAAGTTCATATTCAATCCCTTCGGGATATCCGATAAAATCGCAACATTCATTTCAACCCCTGATTCACATAAATTATTAATAATTATGGCGATTGCAATGTATATATTTTAAGCATCTGGATAGAATGGCTAAAAAGTCATTCATTCTCCATTCTCCATTTTTCATTCTCCATTTTCTCTTCCATTGTCAACTGACCAATAATCCGTATCTTTGTATGTTTTTTCAAAAAATAACCTTGATGCAAACTAAATTTCCCGAATACAAAGGATTGGATCTTTCCCGGATCAATAAAGACGTGTTGGAAAGATGGACCAACGAACACACATTTGAACAAAGTCTTACCATACGTGAAGGAAAACCCGGTTTTGTCTTTTATGAAGGGCCGCCGTCAGCTAACGGAATGCCTGGTATTCATCATGTGATGGCACGTGCCATTAAAGACATTTTTTGTAGGTATAAAACGCAAAAAGGGTTTCATGTAAAAAGGAAAGCCGGGTGGGATACCCACGGTTTACCTGTTGAGCTTAGTGTTGAAAAAGCGCTCGGTATTACCAAGGAAGATATTGGAAAAACCATTTCGGTAGAAGAATACAATGCTGCCTGCCGTAAAGAAGTGATGAAATATACGCGTGAATGGGAAGATCTTACCCGGAAAATGGGTTACTGGGTGGATATGAGCGATCCGTACATCACTTATGACAATCGTTACATAGAAACTTTGTGGTGGTTACTCAATGAATTATATCAGAAGGGATTATTGTACAAAGGATACACTATTCAGC
>JAISOY010000120.1 GCA_031275285.1 Bacteroidales bacterium
CTGTATTTATCTATATTATTTTATGGATCATTGTTCCCAAAGCGCCGAAACTGTTAAAATCATAAACATATGAGTGTAGAGAATGCAAAAGCCCAAATGCGGAAAGGGGTGCTGGAATATTGCATTCTGTCCGTTTTGTCGGAAGGCGATGCATATGCTTCGGATATCATCAATCAATTGAAAGACGCTCGAATGATTGTTGTAGAAGGTACGCTGTATCCATTACTCACCCGTCAGAAAAATGCAGGTCTGCTGTCATACAGGTGGGAAGAATCGACACAGGGTCCTCCCCGGAAATATTATTCCATCACCGAAGAAGGTACCCGTTTCCTGAACGACCTGGATGAATCATGGCAGGAACTGGTTAATTCTGTAAATAAACTTCGTCATCTCAAACAAGCTAATCTTTTGAATCAATGAAACGTGTAGAAACCATCACCATCAATGGTATTGTCTTCAATATAGATAATGATGCCTATTCCGGGCTGCGCAACTATCTGGACGTATTGGGAAAATATTTTGAGAATGAACAGGGTGGGAATGAAATCATCGCCGACATCGAGGCCCGTATATCGGAATTACTGATGGAACGAGACGGAGGTAATACCCAGGTAGTTACCAAAACTGATATTGCCCGGTTAATGGAAACTCTGGGAAGTGTCGAAGACATTGCCGGAACCGATTCGGAAGCAGAAACGGAAAATACATCAACCGTCCCTCCTAAACAGGCAAAAGCATCGAAACGCCTGTACCGGGATCCTGACAAACGTTATCTGGGAGGGGTTTGTTCCGGATTTGGTATCTGGCTGGGCATCAACCCGCTTTTCCTTCGTATTCTGTTCATTGCCGGTATTTTCTTCTTCTGGCCCTGGACTGTATTTATCTATATTATTTTATGGATCATCATGCCATTGGCAAAAACGACCGCCCAAAAGCTGGAAATGAGAGGTGAACCCGTCAATATCAGCAATATTGAAAAAAGTGTCAAGGAAACCCTCTCTGACTCCAATTTATCACAATCATTCAGGCAGTTTTTATCTGAGGCAGGTGTTTTTTTCGGAAAAATTATCAGCATCATAGCCCGCATTTTTATCATCATATTTGGTCTGGCATTGTTCATGAGCGGAATAGGTATTGTTGTGGCTATCTGCAGCCTGTTTTTCATGCAGGATTTTATTTTCAGCCGGGAAGTGGAATGGGATTTCTTTTCCTTTAATGAACTGTTACAGCAAATGATCTCCCCGGTCTCTTATCAGATCTTATCCATTTCATTCGTTATTATCGTCGCCTTAATCGTATTTGCCTTTATGTTCTGGGGCATTAAATTAATGACCGGTCTCAGGATCAAACACAGGTTCATACACTTTTTCCTTTTGTTTATCTGGATCGGAGCTATCGTTGCCTGCCTGATCACCGGATTTTCAGAAGCTCGGAACTATACATGGCATAATGAAACAAAGGACACGAAGATATTAGCTGCCTCCGATACCTTGTATCTTTCTGCCATTCCTTTTGACCTGAAAATATCCAATAATCCTTTGGAAATATATTTCGACAAGGATAACGAACGCTTTTACGGAAAACCCAACCTTCGTATCTATAAAAGCGACGACAAACAGGTCAGGCTAATTATTGAAAAAGAATCACAGGGAAAGAATAAGCTGGAAGCATTTCAATTGGCAGAAAATATTGAATATGAAATGGACATTCAAGGATCTACGATCACTTTTGCATCATACTTTACGGTGATCCCGGAAGATCAATGGAAATTCCAGGTATTGAACCTCACACTGTATGTTCCCGAAGGTACCATCATCATTGCAGACAATTATTTATGCAACGACCGGCTCAGTCGCTGGTTCAACTGGAGGTATCATCCGGAATGCTGTACATGGATCATGACGGAAAAGAAAGGGCTTCAGCATCTGGATACAAAAAAATAACGTTTTTGGTTTGAATGAAAATCCCGTCAGGAAATACTCAGACGGGATTTTTTATATGGTGTTTTCGAATGAAATATTCCTACAAACAGGATCCTTTTTCCAATTGATATTGTGCTAATATGGCATATTCAGCGGCAAAAGTGAACGAAAACATTCCTTCCGTCTTATTCTTTTCTTCGTCGACGTTCCATCCCTGCAACAGATCAGAGGGCAAAGTTCCCCTGTACAGAAATTGATACCCATGATCCAGATTTTGCTGAAAACTATCTATACATTTCCCTATATCCCTGTACGAGGGGTAAACATCCACATATCCCCTCATCAGCACTCCATTGAACCAGTTACTGAAACCACCGATAGGATAAGTATAGTGTCCGGGGATGGTGGTACCCATTTTGGCAAAATAAGAAAAACTCGCACCGGATAATTTTTTTGCATCGTCAAGATACACTGATTCCCCGGTCGCCCGATAAAGGTCTGCCGCACCGGAAAGCATTGTCCCGCAATTGTATGTATATGCTTTTCCTCCTGCATGCCTGAGATGATTATGCCTGCGGTATTTTATCCCATCTATGGTTTCGTATGCTACATGACAGTTCGGGTCGCATCCGCCCATCATGTCGTGATAAACTCCATCATCGCGTAATAAATGATTTTTTTGCCACTGATAGACAGCTTCGGCAAATTGCAGGTAATATTCATCTTTCCGTAGTTGCCTGGTTTTTCGTCGTCCGTCAGTATCTATATAGAGATAAGTAATTGTTGCCTGATCACCTTTATACAATTCATACAGCCATACCAGCGGGCTTACCATAGGCCCGTTGCTGCACGAATGTTTCGTTACATACCCCGGTCCCCAGGTGATACCTCCATGTTCCTTACCGTTACTATCCAACGTACCATCCCAGCCATCGAGAACATACGAGGCCAGGTACTCTGCTTCTTCCAGATATCGGTCATTACCTGTTATTTTATAGGATTCGAGCATCTCGCGAATCAACCATTGCTGGTCATCATATACATTATAGATGCCTTCAACGCGGGCTGTTCCTTTTGCCCGCCCCCTGTCAACCCCATACACGGACCATTCTTTGGTTTGTGTGTAGGAGGTAAGGGTAAAAGTGCCCCTATACCATGCCAAATTTGCATAGAGGGTATCCAGCAATCCGGCATAGCGTCCGAAATGTGCTTCATACAACCCGGCATTACCATGTTCTTTATGGGCTTTGAGTCCCCGGAGGATGGCATTGACCGCCTCTATCGAGCTGGTATACATCCAGACACTGGCTTTCTCACCTGACCGGGTATCAGTGCGGGGATAATAATATCTGGCCATCCCGTTCGAAGTAAAATGGTGAAGTATTGCACTATCAGCTATCTGGATGGCCCGACACATATTTTGTACGGCCATCTGATCAGCCGAACCATTACCATCATTAACGACTGATCGGTTCGTCTCTCCCCACACCAAATGACAAAACAATGAGATCGTTAATAAAACCAGTATTATCTTCTTTTTCATTTTAACCAGCCAGGATCTGTTCGATAGCAGTTAATTCATCCTTCGTAAACGACAGGTGATCCAACGCATGAAGGTTGTCCATCATTTGTTCGACAGAACTGGCGCCAACCAGGACACTCGTTACCCGTGTATCTTTCAGTAACCAGGCTAAAGCCATTTCCGCCAGCGTCTGACCTCTGCCGAGAGCCACCGTATTCAATTTCTTTACTTTATCAATCAACTCCGGAGTAATCCGGGACTGTTGTAAATGTCCGGTCGTTTTTGCTGCACGGGAATTAACGGGTATACCCTGAAGATATTTATCCGTCAGTATCCCTTGCGCTAAAGGAGAAAAAGCGATTAACCCAACACCTTTTTCTTCCAACAGAGATAAAAGTTCCGGCTCAACCCACCGATCAAACATGGAGTAACGCGCCTGGTGGATCAGACAGGGAACTTTATATTCATTTAATAATGTCAAAGCTTGTTTTGTTTGCTCAGGCGGATAGTTTGATATTCCAACATACAACGCTTTTCCTTGTTTTACAATATCCGCCAGAGCACCCATCGTCTCTTCTAAAGGTGTTTCCGGATCAGGGCGATGTGAGTAAAATATATCCACATAATCCAATCCGATTCTTTTCAGGCTTTGATTCAGACTTGCCATCAGGTATTTACGGCTTCCTCCATCGCCATACGGACCAGACCACATATCATATCCGGCTTTGGTCGAAATAATCAGTTCATCCCTGTAAGCACCCAGGCCTTTTTTTAATATTCGTCCGAAATTCTCTTCTGCCGACCCATATGCCGGCCCGTAATTATTGGCCAGGTCAAAATGGGTGATTCCGTGATCAAAGGCAGTATGTGCAATCCGGATAAAATGATCAAAAACATCCACACTGCCGAAATTATGCCACAATCCTAAAGAGATAGGAGGTAACATAATTCCGCTACGTCCGCACCGTCGAAATGTTTTTCCGGTATAACGTTCTTCGTTTGCTTTATAAAATTCCATAATCAATCATTTTATGATAGTTACCATTTCATTTTTCATCTGTATAAAATTGTTTTTAAAGGTTAGATGAACCCCGAAACCCAAAGGGTTCACCGCAGGTAACGGCTCAGCAAAGCTAAATGTCCGATTTTGTTCATTACGGTGGGTATCCCGCTATATTTATGGACATTTCATGATATTTATACTTTCCTGGAGATCGTTCATTTACTACTCTGTCGTAATCACCAACTCTTTTCCTTTTTTCAAATCATCGTGCGAAATGAAATATCCGTCTACTTTTTGACCGTCATAGGTAATATTGTTGATCTTTTTCCCATTGTTTACTTTAGTGATCGTAAACGGTGTACCATCCATATTGAAAACAACTTTGTCGAAAACAGGAACCGTAATAATATATTCAGGGTCAGCCGGTGAAAACGAGTACAATCCGAGCGCATTAAATACATACCACGATGCTAATCCACCCTCATCGTCCATTCCTGCGAAAGATAATCCCTCCTTACCCATGTTGTAATATTTATCCATAAGAATGTTCAGTTTTTCCTGGGCTTTTTCCTGTTTGTCGACAAAATAGTACATATAGGTTATGCCTAAGGACGGTTGATTACCGGCGCAATATTGTCCGAACCATCCGGTCAGGTTATCCGCTTCATATCCTCCAAAAGGGGTGGTAAACAACGAATCCAGCTTTTGCTCAAATGCCTCTTTGCCGGGAAAAAGACTGACAAGTCCTTCCGGATCCTGCGGAGCATAAAAAGTTGCCTGCCATCCGTTACTTTCGCGGAACATGTATACATAATAAGGATATCCCGGATTGTAAGGTGTTATCCACTCTCCGTTCGCCCATCGTCCACGCATAAAATTTGTTGAGGGATCGAACAGGTTCTTGTAATTCTTAGAGCGCTTCATCAGGATATTATAATTGTCCATATCACCTAATGCTTTTGCTAAAAGCGCTATGGAATAATCGCTATAAGCATATTCAAGCGTTTTAGTTACAGCAGCTTTTGCTTCATCTTCTTCGGTTTTGACCGTGGGATCAGCAACGAAATTCTCAGCAATCCAGCCATTATTGATGTATTCTTCGTTATATCGCCTGGCACTTCCAGATCCTACCATATTAGCGTTGCGCAACATAAAATAATAAGCAGTATCGATATCATAATCATTGATGCCGCGAAGATACATGCCCGCAACGTAGGATGGAGAGAAGTCGCCATGGAAAGACCGGGGCATAAAGCCACTGACTTTTGCTCTTTCAATTTCGGATTTGATCACATCGTTCGTAATTTCAGGTTCCAGCATGCCCATCAACACCAACTTATCCCTATAAGCGTCCCAATAATTATTGCCGGCATAAAAATCAGAGCCTGTGTTAACTATTTTACCGCGGGGGTCCTTATATTCGCCATCGGCATCACTGCGGATTGCAGGCCATAGCACCGCCCGGTATAAACAAGTGTAGAATGTACCTTTTTCCTTTTCTGTTCCGCCTGTTACCAGAATTTTTGACAGTTCTTTTTCCCAGGTTTCGTCGGCTTCTTTAACAACCTGTGCAAAACTTTTATCAGCTATTTCCGCTTCCAGGTTTTTCTTTGCCTTTTCAACACTTACATACGAAAAACCTATTTTTAGTTCTACCGGCTTCCTGCCGTCAGCAAAATTGAGGACGGTGATTTTCTCCCGGTCATTACTGACCAGATCAGTGCTTTCGATCGGAGTGTTGGTTATCCCATAAAAGAAAATGTCGTTTTGTGTACCGGAAAATGCATTTTCATTCTCCTGATGGAAAGTCCATCTCGCTCCGGGGCGCACACTATTGGTTCGTGTCAGGTTGAGCAATAATTTCTTTTCGTCTCCCTTGCGGTAAGTGAATTTGTGATACGCGCAACGCATTGTAGAAGTCATTTCGGCATTGATATTGTAACGTTCCAGAAAGACCTGATAATAACCGGCTTTTGCAGATTCGTTATCATGGCTATAGCCTGAAAAATAATTATCAGCTGTTATTTCTCCGGTAAAAGGTAGAATGGGTACATGTCCCAGGCTCCATTGACCATGGCTGGAATGAAAAAAGGCGTAGATAATTGTATCTTCATATTGATAACCTGACCCGCTACCATACATAGTTACCGGTGTTGCCTGCACCATCGCGTGGGGCAAAGTTGAACCCGGATAACATTCGCCACCCCATGCACGGGTGATACCCTGTGCCGGCCTACGGCCTTGTTCCGTAAGAACAGTCCGGAATTCGGGATTAGTACTAAGCTTATATCCAAGATCGACGCTGTCCCAAAGAGTCGTTGTTCCATAGAATGGATTTACATAATCTGTTAAATGTTTGTCCGGCATACAACCGGCAATAAATAACGTCAAAACTGATAAGGCAATAAGATATTTTCTCATATGCGTGATTTTGTTTGAATATATAATATTTATAAGTATTGTATGATGTAAAACCTAAATCCATTACCGTTACGTCTGCAGAGGAATGATACAAAAATTTTCAACAGTTATTGAGGTTCAAATTTAATATAAAAATTTTCCGGCCAATGTTCCTCTACTGAGATAATATAGAATGTGACTTTATATTTTCACAAAATAGAATTACTTACTCCCCGGCAATGGTTTGAGCACGCACATGGCTTCCATAAGCATACATCCGGAAAGATGCGGAGTAAGAGGCACTCCATAGGCGGAAGCCGGAGCTGTCCACCAGTTGCCTCCATAAAGCATGGTGTCTTTATTTACTCCGTGTTCTGCCATCACCGTGGCGCATAAAGTGATGTAATCGTGGAATTTTTTACGCTTGGTATTGTCCAGGTCGGGCTCGTTGATCAGTTTTACAAAATAGCGGAAAAATATGCCATGGAACAAACCGCCGTCTCCGGAGGTGGCATTGCTGAGTACTCCATTATTTCCCGACATATGGTCAATCACATAATCAGCTGCTTTTACCGCATCTTCCAGATATTGTTCCGAACCCGTGATCTTATATAATTCGAGGGCCGCCCCGATGAAGGTTCCCTGGTTATATGTGTAAACGGCACGGCTGATTTGTCCTTTTGCATTCATATTATCACGTACCCTTCCGTCTACAGGATCGAATAAATGATCCCTCAGCCATGAGTAAATTTTGATCGATTCTTTCAGATATGCTCGTTTGGGTTTCTTTCCCTGGTTGGAGATATTGTCATACATATTGTATATTCTGGCAGCAATAATTGCAGCGGGACCGTTCGAACAGGCGTTTTTCGATTTGGCGACATCTGTTTTCCATGTAATTCCGCCTTTCCATGGTTCTTCATTTTCAGGACCCCAGGTAGGCCATATCCAGTCGTTATACATTTGTTTGGCTTTAAGGAAATATTCTTGATGGCCTGTGCTTTCGTACATACGTAACTGTGCAAGAACCATCCATTCCATATCATCAACATAAACATTCCACCATGGGTCTATCTCCTTTCCCGAAAAATTGAATTTCGGAGCACCTTCCCACCAAAGAGGATAAAAATCACGATAATACTTATCCGAAGTACGCATATAAGCATCTATAATGACATCCATGGCATGTGCCTGCGGCCAGTAATGGTTGGTAGTCATGTTGGACAGGTCGCTTCCGTAATTGAAATAATACCTGTCCGGATATCCTTCGAAATTTGCTCCCCAGAAATGTTTGATCAAAGCCCGGGTCATACCTTCGGCCATTTTGTTCCAATAAGCGGAATCTTTATTTCCTTTCGGGATTTCCATCCCTCCAGAAGATGCAGGATATTCACGACCAGAAATTTTGTTCTGAGAGAACAAAAAGATACTGACAGCGAGCAAAATAGATAATATTTTTTTCATTTTTATCATTTTAAATATACTATAACGACAAAAACTGCTGCTGCATGTAATGCAGCGCAGGAGCAAGGTCCGCCTCAAAATTACCCCATTTTCCTTCAATTGACAAACATCCTTTATACTTCATCTGTTTCAATGCTTTAAAATAGGGTGTAAAATCATCGCCCTTTATTCCGGGAGCGGATCGTGTCTCTTTTTCGGCTATATGACAATGTCGAATGTATTTACGGTACTTTACGATATCGGAAACAGGTTCGTTTTCCCGCATCATGTGGAAAATATCACACAACAGCCGGATATTGGGGTGAGCAACAGCGTCAACTATTTCAGCGCCTTCCCGTAGAGAGTTGATCAGGTTGGTTTCCCCGATATTCAAGGGTTCGATCAGAACAACCACATTATATTTTTCAGCCATGGGAGCTAGCTGTTTACACAGAGATATGAATTGCTGCGTTGCTTCCTGTTTGCTAAAACCTTCTGGTACACGACGAGCGCCGCCGCTACCGAAAACAATGTAAGGAATTCCGGCTTGTTGTGCCCTGCGGAAAGTCGTTTCCGCCCAAACCAAAATTTCAGCGTGTCTTGTTTCCGGTCCAGTAACCTTCAAACTACCGGGAAGGAAAATAGTACAGGAAATAATTTTTGCATTCAAACGTTTTTGTTCGGCCAGATGAATTAAAAAGGCCGAATCATTTTTCCCGGGCATGAGAAAATCTCCTACGGAAGGTTCAAGAAAATCATAACCGGCTTCCTTTATTGCAGGATATTGGGATAATTTGCCGCATACGGCGTATGTAGGCTGGTATACAACAGACCGGCATGACGAAGAAATGCATATAATTAAACAGATGATTATTTGAGTAATACAATACTTCATATCAAAATTTATTGATCAGGGTTTGTAATGACTGGTTGCTATAACAGTACAAATATCGTTTAAATAACAATACCTAAAATTGTCCTACCCATTTTTAAATTGTAGAAATATTCAGTCGTAATTTTCAAATAATAATCATAAATATGCGCAAAATTGCGAATATTTATGATCTCATCAAGTGGCATCATTCAATAGATGAAAGTAGCTATTCGACTGCCTTCCCACCCAATATACTTTTCCAAACCCATTTTTTATTCGTAAAGTCGAGTAAAGGGATCCGTTTTGTATTGACGATCGAAAAATGCCATAACCATTTTCAATATTCAAAAATACCAGAACAGGTTCGGAGAAATAAGCCGGCGATTCCTTCTAAAAAACAATACTCCTGTAATATTTAAATATCCCTGGGGCAATTATTTCACCAATAGTTTAGTATGATAACAAACATCAACCCATACTAGCCTGCCACCCTCGAAGAGCAATAACACAATAAAATACAAGCATTTGTCGCAAATCGCACATTATATCTTCATCCACTCATTGAGCAAGGTTTGGCTCCATTTTTCATTCCCCTCATTCTTCTGGGGTTTGCCCGGGGTACTACGTCCGGTCTCAATATATCTGATCATGATCTCCTTCAATTCTTTGACTACTTCCGGATAATCGGCATACACATTGATGCTTTCTTCAGGATCAGATTTTATATTATATAATTGTATTTCCGGTAATGTCCTGATCACTGCGGTATCCCTACCGGGCCGGGGATAACTCCATCCGCCCGAACTCGGGGAAAACAATAATTTCCAATCACCTCGCCGCAATGAAAATTCCCCTGTAATAGAATGATGAACGGTAGCTTCCCTGACCACCGATTTTTCTGTTGTACTGAGCAGAAGCGGAAGAATATTGTAGCTATCTTCTCCTTCATTGTCTTTCAGATCATACCCGGCGATAGAAGCAAACGTTGCCATAAAGTCAGTAAGGCAAACAGCCTGGTCTACCTGGTGTGGCCTGATCCTGTCGGGCCATTGCACGATACAGGGCACCCTGTGTCCGCCCTCGTACAGATCAGCCTTATGTCCCCTGTAAATATAACTCGGATAATGACCGTCTTCCTGTAGTTCCTCGATCCTGGCAGCCGGACTGCATCCGTTATCAGACGTAAAAACAAGAACAGTATTACCTTCTATGCCGTTCTTTTTTAATGCTTCTGCTATACGGCCTACCATATGATCCACTTCAAGGACAAAATCTCCGTAAGGGTTCAGTCCCGATTTACCTTGAAATTCTTCACTGGGAAGGATAGGCGTATGTGGTGCAGGTAAAGGAAGATAGAGAAAAAACGGCTGGGATCCGTTGGCTTGTTGATCAATATAAGCTACAGCTTTATCAACCAAGTGGGATAAGGTTTTCTCATGTTTAAATCCAGAGCCGGTCGGTCCTTTCCGCCACATCTGCATCCCTTCCCCGGAAGTGAGTCGATCGGGCTTCGAGGTTGACATATTGTTCTCTACATAAACATAAGGAGGCATATCTAAGGAAGCTGAAATACCATAAAAATAATCGAAACCTATAGATGTAGGACCTCCTTTAATAGGACGGTCATAATTGACACTATCTTTTCCTTTTTCTATGTTGTCCCATGTCCAGCCCAGATGCCACTTACCGATACAGGCTGTAGTGTAGTCCCGTGATTTAAGGGCTGATGCCACGGTAGTACGTTCCATAGGGATAATTTCCTTACTATAACCGTTCAGGACTCCTTTTTTCAGGGTAGACCGCCAGTTATAACGTCCGGTAAGAAAACCGTACCGGGTTGGCGTACTCACTGACGAACTGGTATGTGCATTGGTGAAGACGGTTCCCTTAGCTGCTATCCGGTCAATATGGGGTGTAATGATTTTTGATTGTTCATTCAGGGCAGAGACATCTCCATACCCCATATCATCGGCAAGAATAAAGATAATATTCGGATTTTCCTGTTTACCGCTATGGCATCCGGTCAACAGGGCGAGCCCCCCGACGGTCAGCCATATATTATGACTATTTTTCATATGCATATAATTTATTGCGCTTGCGCTCCATGAGAACGCTTACACTAAGTTGTTTTTTAAGGTTACATGAACCCCGAAACCCGAAGGGTTCACCGCAGGTAACGGGGCAAACGGCGTAAATATATTATTCACCCCCTTCGGGACGCCGTAACATATTGTCCGTATTTTCCATGGGTTATACCCACGGTTATTCACATTGAGGTCTTTCAGACCTCCTTTATTCAACCATTGATTCGCATATATAAATGACTGGTTGCTATAACAGGACAAATATCGTTTAAATAACCATATGTGAATTGTTCTTCCCCATTTTTCTGTTGTAAAAATATTCAGTCATAATTTTTCAGATAAAAATCATAAATATCCGCAACTTTGCGAATATTTATGATTTCATCAGGCGGTATCATTCAATAGATGAAAGCAGCTATTCGACGACCTTCCCATCCAATATAGTTTCCCAAACCCATTCCTTATTCGTAAAATCGAGTAAAGTGATCCTTTTTGTATTGATAATCGAAAAAATGCCAAAACCATTTTCAATATTCGAAAATACCTGGACAGGTTCGGAGAAATAAGCCGGCGATTCCTTCTGAAAAACAATACTCCTGTAATATTTAAATGATTCGGGGGTCAATTGTTGTACCAATAATTCAACATGATAACGAACATCCATCAAAACTCCTGCACCAGAAGTCATATACTGTAGATCAGAAAACATATGCTGGTGCTTTAGAACAACTTCCCTAAAATTCCATCCTTTCGGTTTACATGTATTGCCCGGAATAAATAACTGAATTTTATTTGTCGGCTCAATAAACGAAAGCATAAGTAAATCAAAAAGATAAAGGTCTATGTTTTCAAATTCCAGTTTCAGATGTAAATCGCGGGCTTCAATATCCGGATTGCTCTGCATGATAGCCATATTATCGATTCCCAGATATTCCTGAAACTGATGTGGAAAATGAATCCCCTCTTCCCCAAGGAAAACATTATAAACCAGTTGAATAGAATAATAAGTATTGGATCCCTCCTTGTTATTCAAGCTTATCACAGCAGGATAGTGACCATCTAAAAACCGTCCTGCACCAGGAACGGGTATAGGTCCGTCATAACCTTCTTCCATCGATTTAATCAACACTATCTTGCTCTTTGTATCAATAAGCTGTGTGGTATCAAGCGAGTAATCCGGTATATCAGGCTCATCCGGCATAGTAGCCACAGCCGTCACTGTTTCATAGCCATTTACAGCGATCTCGAGACGATAGGTCTTTCCGGCTTTTGGAACAATATCCCTGATCGTCATCCTGCATCCGCTCAACTCATTTGGATCCCGGACTGACAGGTCGATTAATCCGGTCTTTCTATAAACCGGTTCCGGATGATCACCTTCGAAAAGACTGATCGTACCGAATCGGTGTCTGGATATTGTTTCATATTGTGTTTTATAATAGGATGCGACAGATTGTCCTTCCAGTATGGTTAAATGCAATGTATTGCTGTCGTTATCCAATATTGCCGTAACCGCTAATCGGGGAGGAAAATCGACCGCATCGATATCAAAATCTTTTTTCATAACGAACATTTCCTCACAACAGGTTAAAAGAAACATCATCAACAAAAGCGCCATCATCTGATTTTTAATACTTATAATCATTCTGTTTGTCATTTTCTAAAATTTAAACTGATAACTTACCGAAGGAATTACCGGGAAAAGGGTATATTGTACATATTTGTAATATATTTTTTCGGTCGATTTATCAAACGCACTTTCTATATCGATATAAAAAGGATTCTTACGGTTGTATGCGTTATACAGTCCGAATACCCAACGCCGTTCACCCCATTTTTTCGCCTTGATAAAACTGATACTCAGGTCCAGCCGGTGATAAGCAGCCATACGGTATGAATTGCGGCCGCCATAGTCCTTTATTTCTTCCCTGAAGAAACGAGGAGGTTTTCCGGTAATAGGGTGGTCTCCCTCATATATTCCAACCGGCAGTGTCACACAATTACCGGTACCGAACACCCATGAACCGGATAATTCGATATGGTCTTTTAACCGTTTGATCAAAACGATACTGAGATCATTACGGCGATCGTATTTATACGGGAAACGCCGCCCTTCATTAATATCACCGAACTTCCTGTCTGTCCATGATAAGGTATATCCGATCCAACCTGTGAAAGACCCTGTCTTTTTCTGTACAAAAAATTCCATGCCATAACTACGGCCTTTTCCCTGAATGATCTTATTTTCCCAGTCATCGCTGGCTTCAAAAAAAGACGCTCCTTCCATGTATTCCACCACATTCCTGATATCCTTGTAATATGCCTCGACACTGATCTCATATTCCTTTTTAAACTGATGTGCATAACCCAGGGCTACCTGGTCCGCAACCTGGGGATCTATCCGGTCGGTGGCAGGTATCCACAGGTCGGTGGGCAACCCTATCGTAGAATTTGTCAACAGATGTATGTATTGTCCCATTCTTGAATAGGAAGCTTTCACGGAAATCTGGTCCGTGATCAGATGCCGGAGCGCCAGGCGTGGCTGCCAGATATGATAGAACCGGTTACGCACATTGAATCCCGACCAGTGGATCCCGATATTGGCTTTCAGCCGTCTGGTCAGTTGAAGATCATCTTCTATGTAAGCATTATATTCCAAAGTATACACTTTCTTTCCCCCATATCTGAAATCCAGGTTACCTTCTTTGGTATTCATCGCCCCGGGCTCGAAAGTATGGTAAATGGTTCCTGCTCCCCAACGGATATAATGCCTGGCAGACGGAATATAATCAAAAGATACCTTTCCGGCCCAGTCCAATATTCCGGAATTATATTTACCCCCGTAATAATTATTGATCATAGTATCCACCGGAGGAGATACCAACAGGTCTGTTTCTTTATACTTTTCACGGGACTCGGTTACATTATGTAAACGGTACCTGCCAAACGTGAAAGTCAGGTTTCCGAAGAGTTTATTGGATATGACCCGGTTATAGCGTAAAGCTGTGGTAATATTTCCCCACTTAAGATCAGAATTTGTTTTAGTTTCGCCCTCCTTTTTTTGATGATCATTATAAACATCTATCTTGGTTTTATCCTTTATATAAAACTTATCATCTCCGGCATAGGCACTCAGATATATCCGGTCGCGATCAGATATTTTATGGTTGATCTTTGCCGTCAGGTCGTAAAAATAATACCCATAAACATTTTTAGAATCGGATTTCCTGTTGGATATAGCCATCAACGGCCGGGTTAACGCATCGATGTAAGTACGCCTTCCCGAAACTATAAAAGAGGTCCGGTCCTTCCATACAGGTCCTTCAAAGGTAAATTTGGTCGATACCAGTCCTACAGAACCCTCCCCGCTGAATTTCTGCATATTGCCTTCTTTCAGGTAAATATCGAGGACTGATGATATACGCCCGCCATAACGTGCAGGAAAAGCCCCCTTGAGCATTTCAACATTATTGATGGCATCGGCATTAAAAATGGAAAAGAATCCGAACATATGGGAAGCGTTATATACCGGAACACCGTCGAGTAATATAAGGTTCTGATCCGGTCCCCCACCACGCACATACAAACCGCTTGTTCCTTCTCCTCCGGATTGTACCCCAGGCATCAACTGCAGGACCTTCAATACGTCCGTTTCCCCCAAAAGTGCCGGTAGCGATTTTATCTGTGCTACCGGTAGCGACAATACGCTCATCTGGGTACGGTTCTGTATTTTTTCCGCCTTTTGCGCGGTTACCACCACTTCCTCAATGTCTAAAATCCCCGAAAGAGATGTGTTGATGACCGTATCTTTCACGAGTTTGATACTGATCACTTTTGTTGTATAGCCGACATAAGAATAAACAATATCAACTTCTCCTGCCGGCAAAGTAAGGCTGTAAAAACCATACTGGTTGGAAGTGGTCCCTGACAGGGTGATCTTATCATAAACCGTCCCGCTGATAAGGGCTTCTGTGGTAAGGCTATCTGTTAAATAACCCCGTATCGTATACGACGTTGCCTGCCGTACTTCATCCGGTTTGTCCGCCTCTTTTCCAGCCGGTATATCTTTCTTCATGATGATGATCTGGCGGTCCATTACCTCATATTCATTATCTGTATGCCTGAATAATTCGGTCAGGACCTGATCGATCGTTTTGTCCCTGATATCAATGGAAAGCTTCCTGTTCAGATCGATAATATGGTCCGTAAAGATGAAAATGAACTCACTGTTACGCTCTATTTCACCGAGCACTTCCTTTACGGTAGTATTCTTCATTTTTAAACTGAACAGGGCATTCTGAGAATAAGAATCTCCTGCCCGGAGTAAACCGACCGATAAAAAAATAAAAATGATCACAACCCTCATCAACAACAATATTTTCTTTAATTCCGCATGATATAAAACAAAAAACAGAAATTTATCCATATATTTGTTATAAGTTTTAATTGATTAAAAATAGATTCTACAGTCTAATATGATTAAGTTAAAACTTTCCATTTCCGGATAATACGCCCAATATTATCCGGTTTTTTCTTCATAGGCATTCACTTTTTACTGATCAATATTTTATTGTTTTTTATCTCGTATTCCACAGGCGCCAGCATTTTTATCACATCCAGCACCTTTTCAACACGCTCCTTCAGGTCAAGTTTTCCGGAAATGGTATATTCACTAAGCTGGTCATCCATCACTATCGGGACAGCATAATGCCTTTCTATCCGCCGTAAAATATTTTCCAGGGTCTCGCTCCGGAAATGTAAAAAACCATCTTTCCAACAGATGTAATCGTAAACATCCACCATGCTGACTTCCAGTCCGGGAATGTTTTTATCGATACGGATCATGTGGTCCGGCTGCATTATCGTTTTCCGGTTGCCTTTTGATCCGACCTCCACCGATCCAGTTACCAGTGTAACGAACATATCATTTTCTTCCGGATAGGCCGTTATGTTAAAAGCCGTACCCAACACTTTCACTTTCATACCGTCTGCTTTCACGATGAATGGCCTTGAACGATCTTTAGCTACCTCGAAATAAGCTTCCCCTTCAATAAGTATTTCACGGTTATCGCTGGTAAAATCGACAGGAAAAACAGCCCGGCTCCCCGAGTTCAACCACAACCTGGTACCGTCGGCAAAAGTTATGGTAGAACGTTTGCCCCATGGTACTATTATACGGTTAAATAAAGTCTTCCTCTTTTTTCCAGGCGCCGGCTGATCAATCGTTTCTGTAGCATTGATTGTTAATTGCCCATTTTTGCCATACATAAAATCGGCATTTCCGGAAGCGACAATATAGTCGGTTTTATTGGCCAACATTACCCGAATTTCCGACCCGAACATTATACCGGATGTCGATTCCGCAAAATCCATCAGCTGATCACTTCCACCGGTATACCATAGCCATACACCAAACAGGAGAAGTATGGATGCCGCACAGGCAGCCCATAGCTTTAACCGGTTTATAATGGGTGATCTTCTCAAAGCACCGGTTCGGATAGTATCCCACAACAATTGCTTTTCCTCTTCCGGCAAATCTTCCTCTTCAAATTGGATCGATTGGATAATCAACCGTGCATCATTCATCTCTTTTTCCAGCCGGGGGTATGATGCAGCCAACGACGTCCAAAACTCATCCGACAACGGATCAGGATCATTCACCCAATTGATAAAATCCTGATCGGATACAAAATCCGTACATCGATATGTCGTATATTTTTCCTTCATCATATGATAATGACATTTCTTTACTTTTTGTAACCTTTTATTTGTGCTTTTTTTGCCTTCTCTAAAAGAACAACAAATAAACATATAAATATCAATACATTATCGGAGTCAATTTACAGCTCAAATTATTTTTTATAACTTTGCATCATGATCCCAATAGATATTATCGGATCATTATCAGAATATTTTAATGGATAACATCAATATAGACGCCCATTTATGGGATCGTTTCCGAGAGGGAGATCAACGTGCTTTTTTCCAGGTATATGATATGCATGTTCAGACCCTTTATAGATATGGTCTGAAATTATCCAATGATAAAGAATTGATAAAGGACTGTATTCACGACCTGTTCCTGGAACTTTCCAATAGCCGGCAAACGATCAGTCCGACCGACAACATTAAATATTACCTGATCAAATCGCTAAAGTATAAGATCTTCCGCAACAATAAATTTGCGCAGAATAGCCACCATAGTATCGATGAACATATATTCCAGGCGGCAGCTTCATTCGATCATCCGTTCGATGAACAGGAATCAATAAAGAAGAAACGGCGTTACCTGCGGGATGCGATCAATAAACTTCCATCAAGACAGAAAGAAGCGATTTATTTACGATATATCAATGGATTGAACAACGAAGAGATAGCACATGTAATGGGTATAAATAACCAGGTTGTCCGCAATACCTTGTATAAAGCAATTGAAAACCTGCGAAAAAGCATCTCAAAAGAAGACCTGATATTATTTTTGATCACTCCTGCTAAAAAGCATCGTCCTTATCCCAGGTTATAATTACCCCAGAAAAGAATCGGTATTATCTGCGGAATACGATCAACTATGTTCATCAAGTTATAAAGAATCCATCTAAATTTACGATACATCAACCGATTGAACAATGAAGAAATACCGCAAATTATGGGAATTATTCATCAAGCGGTTCAAATACCTATATAAAGACGCCTTTGGAAACTGAGGTATATTGTCGAAAAAGAACAAGAAGGACCAATAAATACCATATTTATCTGTCTTTTGTGTATATCTTTACCTAAATAAAATTAAAAAAAGATGCTTGACCAGAATTATCTTATTGAAAAAGTCCGGGAAACTGCTTTGAATGACGAAAAAGTTTCAGCTGTCCTGATGTACGGTTCATTTATCAGAGGCGAAGGCGACCGTTTTTCCGATGTTGAATTTTATGTATTCGTACGTGGAGACGGTGAATTAAATAAGCAAAAGTGGATCGAATCCATCCATCCGGTCGACATGTATTTTACCAATGAATTTGGAACAGATGTAGTCGTATTTTCAAACCTTATCCGTGGGGAATTTCATTTTAAGCCTGAATCGGAAGTCGTCGTTGTAAAAGAATGGGAAGGACTCACCTCCTTTGAACATAAAGATAAAATGAATCTTGTGGATAAGGATGGGAAACTTTCTGATATACTTGAAAATATCCGCATACTATCTCCAGTACAGGATACTCCGCAAAACATAGAATGGTTGGCACAATCGCTTCTGAACAATCTGCTTTTCACAAAAAATGTGTTACAGCGAAAGGAACTGGCCCATGCCCATCATCTGTTCGGCTATATCCAGAAATATCTTTTGTGGCTGATCCGGATACGTAGTAGTAATATAGCGCATTGGGAATCTCCTACTAAAAAATTGGAACAGGATATTCCGCAAAATTGGTATAAATTCTATATGGAAAGCGTACCGATAATGAATGAAACAAGTCTTAAAAAAAGCCTGATCGCTACATTCAACAATGCGCAGCAACTGTTTCAGGAATTAAATATTTCCGAAAATTTAAGCGTTTTATTACATAAGATCACTGACGATTACATAAAGAGTGAAGATTGATTTTTATTTAGGAAATCCGGATTAATCGATCTGCTTCTTCTCATATCCCTTTTTCACCAGTCCAGTAATGTTTCTGGTTGCAAGTTTGATAAGCAGGTTTCTCCGGACTATTTTTGTCTTTTTTACAACTTTTTCCAAAAACAGGACAATCAGAAAATGTATTCTTTATTCTCCTGCATCTGTATCTCTAATTCCGCCAACATATACAACTCCAATTCCCAAACGGACAAAAACAATGGAGAATAATCCTACTATTTATTCGAAGAAGTACCATCCTTTTATACTGCATGCTCCATTTATCGTTATAGTCGATAAACGTCTACATAGCTTTATATTAATCATTTGTACCACTCCGAAATCAACACGTTTTCCTTGTACGACGATGAAAACTGAAAAAGCCCCACCCCCATTTCCAAACGGCTCATCTGTAGCGGAATGGATCAAAATTAATGTTTTACCCCTACCTGCCATATTGCCGACGATTTTTTTCAGGCATTGATGCCATGAAACACTTTGGAAAACAATTGAAATTACTTTATCCTTTAAACATTTTAGTATGGATGAAAGAATATAAATCCATTTTTTTATTGTTAAAAATATGATGGAAGTAAAGATTTTGTTATTGAATGAGGCAGTTTCTGTTAAAGCTATTTTCATCAAATGACTAATAATAATCTTCTAATTTTTCAGATAATTTCTTACGGGCAAAGAAAATACGGCTTTTTACCGTTCCTTCTTTTATCCCCAGCATCTGTGCAATTTCCCTGTATTTATATCCTTGAGTATACAGTCTAAAAGGAACTTTATATACATCTTCTAATGTTTCTATTGCCTTATTTATTTCTTTTGTTCGAAATTCCGAATCAGGTGTAATGTTCAAAATATCTTTATTCTGATTCAGAAAAAACAAATCTTTTGTACTATCAAAAATCACTCTTTTTTGAGATGCTTTACGATAATTATTGATAAATGTATTTCTCATGATCGTAAAAGTCCATGCTATCAAGTTGGTTTCGTTTGCAAATTGTTCTTTACAGGAAAATGCCCTTAAATATGTTTCCTGCAGCAAATCCCTGGCATTATCCTTATTGGCTGTTAAACGAATAGCATAATAATTTAACTTATCATGAAATCCTAATAATTGATTATTAAACTCTTCTGTTGTCATGTCATTTTAATTTTATTGTTTTAGTAATATACATCGTATTATTTCCTGACTAGTAATGACTAAGATTGGAGTAATCATTGCCGATTAAAGAAACTTTTTTTATTCAAATTCATACTCCTGTTCTAAATCATGTAAGTAAAAAACATAATGGTTATCACATAGTTATTTGAAGGCAAATTTAAACTGAAAGAACTTCAAAAAAAAGACAACTATATCTCTCAACTTGCTAATTTCAAGATGTTTTTATGAAATTTATATCATATTTTTCTACTTTCCCATCAGAAATGTAGGAGAAAAAAAAATCTCCTACATTTTGTCTATAAAAAGGTTATCTTCCTCAAAAATTGCATCACAAAAAGCTTTTATTTTTTATTTTTTTATCATATGTTTAAATTTTTACTAATTTAGTAACACATTAGCAAGAATATAGACAAGGCAAATCAGAAAAACAATACATTAAAAATGAGAGATTTACATGATAATTTTGTTAAGACATTATACTCGAAAGTACCCAAAAAGACTGATCTTGCTAATAAAATATCGGATATTTTATTGATCGAAAAAGAATCGGCTTACAGGAGATTGACTGGTAAAGTCCAATTTTCTGTCAGGGAAATGGGAACACTTGCCAATACCTTCAATATATCTATTGATAATCTATTACATCTTAGCAAGGAATACCAGTGGCTTCCATTTTCATTAGATGCTCCATATAAATCTACAACAATAGACGTATTGTGTGACATAATCCTATCCCGGTTAAAACGTATGATCGAAATTTCCCAAATGCCTGCTGAAATAGGTGGGGTACACAATTCCATACCTTTAGAATTCTCTGTGCACCATCCCTTGTTAATGAAATTTTTGTTTTTTAAATGGGGGCATTATTTTGTGGGTACTGAAGAATTTGAGAATTTTTCAGAATGGGAAATTCCATGTGAACTCAATTCGATAAAAGAAAAAATCGAACAAATTCACTGTGCTAAAATATTATACATATGGGATAATTCTTTAATCTGGACGTTAGCCAATGAAATAGAATATTTCTATAGAATACATGCAATCACAGCAAAAGAAAAAGAGGAATTGAAAGAGGAATTGAAAAAACAACTGACTCAACTCGAACAATATCTAAAAGGAACTTTTATTCCGGAAAATATGATCGCTGCCGAAGCAGAATTTTATGTTTCTATGATCGGTATAGGTGTCACGTGCCAGTACCATGCATCCCAGAAAGAATGCCTTTTTACATACCATACAAATTTTAGCCAGGCATTTGTTGATAATTGTTATGAAAATTGTATAGAATGGATCAACTCGATAAAATCCCTACGTAAAACATCTGTTCTTCTTTCCGGAAGTGGCGGTATTGAAAGGCGATCGTTTTTCAACAAACAACATCAAATAATTGATCTCATCTTAGGATAAAAGACAGGAGTAAAATATATATCTACAAACAGGACAACAAAACCACTCAAAATATAGAAATCCTTTTCCATATTTTTGCCTGTATGATTTAAGCCTTAACCGATCAGTTTCTTCTCATACCCTTTTTTCACCAGTTCAGCTGTGTTTCTGGCAGCGAGTTTAATGAGAAGGTTTCTCCGGTATGTCTTGACAGTTTCCGTATCGCGGCAGATCTTGTCTGCAATTTCTTTCGTAGTATAACCGTCGGCAATATATTGCAGGATTTCCTTTTCACGCGGGGAAAGCCAGATAACATCCTCGTTTTTTTTATCTTTCAGTGTGATATCTATCTCCTCACAAAGAAATCGATCTCCCTTAGTTACCGCTTCGATACCGGCAAATACTTCTTCGCTCTCGGCATTCTTCAGTATATAACCGAGTGCACCGTTGTGTAAGGCACGCTGGGCGATGCTGAATTCTTTATAACTTGTCAGCATAATGATCTTTAACCCGGGATAAATCCTGGTGACCTCAGTGCAAAAATCCACTCCGTCGCCATCGGGCAGGCCGATATCGAGGAGTAGCACATCGGGTAGATCCTCTGCCAATCCAGTACGGCAGGATTCCAAATCGTAATATACGCCTGTAATCCTGGCTATCCCGGATTCATTGATCAGTTTACCCAGGCTCTCTACCACCATTTTATGGTCATCAACAATTTGAAGAGTTACCATTATCTAATATGAATTTCCAGGTTTAATTCAATAATGGTTTCCGTCCCTTTACCGGGTGAAGCGAAAATATCCATTTTTCCGTTACAGGATGCTACCCTGTCGCGGATACTTTTCAATCCGAAACCCTCCGTAATGTTTTTCCTGTCGAAGCCTTTGCCATCATCCGAAACAGTAAGCGTAACATGCTTTTCATCCTGCACTAATTGCAGATTGATACTTGCTGCGCCAGAGTGTTTTATAGAATTGTTTACCAACTCATTGGCACAGCAATATATCACAAATTCCACTCTTTTGCCGATACGCTTTCCTTCACCAAAAAAGTGAAACCGGACATTCGGAAACTGGGCTACATAATCTTCCAACGCCACTTTCATCCCATATTGCAGAGATACCGGCATCAGATTATGAGCTATACGGCGGATTTCTTCAATACAATTATCGAGCTTTCCATCGACATCTTGTAAAGACTGCCCATGGTTTTTAAGTTCAATTTTCACAGCCGAAAGGTTACCGCTGAGCCGGTCGTGAAGATCCCTGGCCAGACGCATCCGTTCTCCCATTTCACCGTCCAAAACCGAACGGGTAGCAATTAACTGTTTCTCCCTTCGGGCATTTTTTACTTTTTGCCATAACACAAATCCCAAGGCGACAGCCAGTAAAATCCCTACAACGGAAAGCCAGACATATAACCGCCGCTCTTTTTCCAGCGAAGTAATCTGAATTTCCTTCTTTTCGGTTTCATATTTGGTCTCCATTTCAATTAAACTGTCATGAAGGCTTTTTTCGTTTTTTTCTATGTTGATTACATAATACCTGCGTACAAAGTATTCTGCTTTTTCTTTTTCTCCTAAATGGATATAGGCAACGCAAAGCGTTAAGGCGGTCGGGGATGCAATATCGTAACTGGCAGAATCTATAGTCCATGCTCTTAGAGCAATAGTTACAGACTCGTTATAACGCTTCATACTAAGATATATTTCGGACATCACACTCAAAATATTACCCATATCACGGGGACTACCGAACTCCTCCCCGATCTGTAAAGCATCATGAATGTATCTTAAAGCTTCATCATATTCTTCTTTGACCTGAAACTGGGCAGAAAGCGCTGTTAAAATAACCATCTCATGGGGTTTTCTTCCCAATTTACGACTTAAATCCAACGCTTTCAGATTGTATTCAATGGACTTATCCGGATCTTCTTTATCGGCATAGACAAGGCCTAATAAATTGTATACACCCATTCTTATATCATCAAGCGCAAGCTGTTCGGCGATTTCCAATGCCTGTTCACTGAAATAGATCGCCTGTCAGGATGATTCAATGTACGGTGGATATTGGCCATATTCACTAAAATAGCTGCCGTACTCCGATTCGGTTTACCATCGTTTAAGGTTAAACCCTTCATATAATATTCAAGAGCAGATGAATAATTATTTTGCAGATAGTATAAATTACCCAACTCAGAATAGGTCATTACCTGGAATGGTTTGTCGTTAATCTCAACAGCCAGCGACAAGGCTTTATCCAGATATATACGGGAGGTATCGAATTTAGATTGATAATAATGGATCGCACCTAAAAACCGGTAGAAGGCTGATTCTTTTTTCTTATCTTTTTCTTTTTCCGCAAGCTGTATTCCTTCCCGGGCATATTCAGTGCCTTTTCCCAGATCGTGCGTCACATAGAACAGGGTAATTTTTTCATATAAACTTAATTGTTCTACAGGCGATAATCTTTCAGTTTCCAATACATGAATCAATGAGTCTATATTTTGTACCTGTCCGGAAACAGTTACAAACAACAAAAACATTGAATTGAGAAAAATAATCCGCTTCATCATTTATTTTTATTGAACAAAAGTACTCCTTTTCCTCATGCTCTCCTATCACCCAAAAGGGTGATTCCTAGATCGATCACTTTTTTATCCTTTTAGGTCAGAGTGTTGAATAAAGGCACATTTCCCGAACCTACGGCTCCTGCCAAAACAGAAAATACATCTTAAGCCTGGTATAATGAAGCAACTTTTCCAACAAAATTTCTTTCCCTTACGATGTAAGCACAGTAACAGATAACTTTATTCTTTACACTAAGTGAAAAGCATTGCTGGCGATAACCTCTATGATGTTATTACAGGAGTATATAGTATCACAATAAGAACATTTTATATCAATACTTCACTATGGAGAATTAATTTCCATGGTGGTATTGTGATTTAGCAGGTTTTTCCGGGGTAGTTCCATCACTTTCACAACATCCTTCCGAAAAAAAGGGGCAATCAGAAAATGTATCCCTCATTCCTCCTGTATCTGTATTTCTAATCCCGCCACCATATACAATTCCAATTCCCAGGCAGATAAAAGCAATGGAGAATAATCCCACTATTTTTTCAAAGAAGGTTTGTCTTTTTATATTACGGATTCCATAAAAGACGGCTATAAACAACTGGATGCAGAGTAATATGCATGTTGCTATGTGTATGTAGAAGCATAAAGGACGTCCGTAAAAGAAACGTTCATTCATGAAAAATACAGTACAAAATAACACAGTTACCAATAAATTGTATAGCCAAAACTTTATCATATCAAATGCGTTTGAAACAATATCCTCTCAATATGAACGCCTGGGAATTAAAAATGTTGAATCGGGAATGCATTTTTCTTCCCCACTAAATTTATTAACTGTTGTATTCTTAGTTCTGGTAAATTAAAAGTAAGAACAATAATTTTTTCAGTTCAAAATTTATAGTTCGTAGTTCACGGTTCATTTTCAAAGAAAATCGCTATTTTATTCCTGCGCGACAAATACGGAATAGGCTTTCGCATCATTGGTTTTTCCATCAGTTATATATACCGGTTTCCCATTTTCCCACAGTACCGAAGCGTAATATTTTTTGTCTATTTGTTCACATCCGGCAACATATACATTACCGCCAACAACCTGTACCGAATATGCATAAGCCGACCTGGTGCCGTCTGTAAGCGGAACCCCGGTGCCATTCTTCCACAACATCGCACGATAAATACCGACGGTATGCATTTCCTGCCCTACAACATACACATCATTCCCGGACACATAAACCGATTCGGCTTCAGCCTGGGTTGTTCCGTCCGTAAGTTCCATAGGTGTCCCGTTTTTCCATACCACAGCAACATTCTTCGATATATGCGCACTACCGGCCGCATACACATCTGAACCAGTTGAGTAAACCGAATGGATGTTGGTCGTGGTGGCTCCGGAAGGAAGTTTGATGTCCATGGCCTTACCGTTTTTCCAGACCTGTCCGTACTGGATAGCCTCTTCTCCTCCGACATAAACATTGCCGTTCGAGACGTGAATGGATTTGCCGTAAGAGAGCCGGTCTGCAAGATGGGTTTCTGCACCATCCACCCAGTATGTGGCAGTATAAGCCTTCAGATATTCCTGACCTGCTACGTAAACCTTACCGCCGGAGACATATACCGATTGGGCTGAGGAACTGAGTGTGGAAACCGGAGTGCCGGAACCGTTTTTCCAGACCATAGCTATACGGCTAAGCCCAAGTATTGCATACCCGGCCACATAGACGTCTCCTCCTGAAACACAAACGGAATAAGCCTCGGAGCCGTTTGAGACAAGGGATAAATCAACGGTTTTGCCGTTTTTCCAGAGTGTAGCCACATCTTTCCCGTTTATATTTTGATATCCGGCCACATATATGTTAGTATCTGTACCCGTATCGGTATTATTATTGTTGTTATCAGTGTTGGTGTTGTCGTCAGATTTTGAACATGCTATAAGGAACAAAGAAAAAAGACATATCGCAGTAATAGATTTAAAATAAGTCAATTGCATAGAGATTGTATTTATATTTTTCAGGCTAAAGATAGCCGTTTTGTGTATATTTACGTTAGAAAGTTTATAAAATATGAATGTTAAAACAAGTAACTAACTGAAATATTAATAATTCACAGTTCATAACATTTCTCATTTACTATACTCACCTTGCTGCATAAGCTCCTTTACAAATAAAAAAAATGATTAATAAAATTTGATGCAATATCAACAATTAGATAAGAAAATTATGATTTATCATTTATCGTTCATCCTTTATTCTGACTTCCTAACATTTCATTTTTTTGCGTTCCAACTTTCCGGCATTTTATTTCTTTAATTTTTCTGATTTTCGCGTTATAAGTATTTTTCATTAAAATACATTCGACCTCTTTGTTAGTATAAACATACTTTAATATCAAAAAACAGAATAGGCATGATTAAATAAATCAGCCCTTCATCTTGATAATCTTCGAGTTTTAATTTTGTTTTTTATTTTTATATAAAAAAATAAACAAATATAAAAATGATAACTATTTTTGTATAAAACCAAATAAATTAAATCATGGATGAAAGAGTAGAGAAATTTATGGCTATTATAAAAGCCAAAAATCCCGGAGAGGTTGAGTTTCATCAGGCAGTTCGGGGAGTTGCACAATCAATAATCCCGTATATTGAAGAAAACCCCAGGTATAAATATGCAAAAATCCTGGAAAGAATGGCCGAGCCTGAACGCGTAATTATTTTTCGTGTACCCTGGGTCAACGATAAAGGAGAAGTGGAAATAGACCGGGGTTACAGAGTACAAATGAACAGTGCAATAGGACCTTATAAAGGAGGGTTACGATTTCATCCGACGGTAAATCTCAGTAATCTCAAGTTTTTAGCATTTGAACAGACATTAAAGAACAGCCTCACCAGTTTGCCTATGGGAGGGGGAAAAGGCGGTTCGGATTTTGATCCTATAGGTAAATCGGATAATGAAATTATGCGTTTCTGTCAGAGTTTTATGACAGAATTGTTTCGTCACATCAGTGCAGACTGTGATGTTCCGGCAGGCGATATCGGTGTGGGCGGCCGTGAAGTAGGATATATGTACGGACAATATAAAAGGATCAAAAATGAATTTACCGGTGTATTTACCGGTAAAGGTATTGAATGGGGTGGTAGCCTGATCCGCCCGGAAGCAACAGGATTTGGCGGCGTTTATTTTGTACAGCACATGTTGTCTTTGAAAGGCGTCGACATCAAGGATAAAACCATTGGCGTGTCCGGCTTTGGTAATGTTGCCTGGGGTGCTGCCCTGAAGGCAACCCAGGTAGGTGCTAAAGTGATAGCTATATCAGGACCTGACGGGGTGATCCATTGCCCACAGGGAATGGATGATGAAAAAATCGAATATATGTTAGATCTTCGTGCCACCAACAATGACATTGTTGCTCCGTTTGCTGATAAATTTCCCGATACGACATTCATTCCCGGCAAAAAGTCCTGGAGCATAAAATGTGATATTGCCATCCCATGTGCATTCCAGAATGAGCTGAGCGGCGAAGATGCAAAAATGCTGCTGAGCAACGGAACAATCTGTGTGGCGGAATTATCCAATATGGGATGTACCCCAGAAGCCATCGACATATTCACTGATGCAAAAATAATGTTTGCTCCCGGTAAGGCAGTGAATGCAGGAGGAGTTGCTACATCCGGCCTCGAGATAACCCAAAATTCGATGCGTTTACCGTGGTCGGCCGAGGAAGTTGATATCAAATTAAAATCAATTATGAAAAATATCCATGATACCTGTGTTAAATATGGTACAGAACAGTCAGGATATATCAACTACGTGAAAGGCGCCAATATCGGTGGTTTCGTAAAAATTGCCAATGCTATGATGGCTCAGGGATATGTTTAAAACCATATACACACATTATAACCTGGCAAAATAATCCCTCTAAAGGTAAACGTAGGAAAATTGAAAATGATGAACAATGAACTATAAACTATGAATTTTCAGTTCATTGTTCATCGTTTATAGTTTATAATGATTCCTATTGTGGTTATTTCTTTGTCAGGATGTACTTATCGGCCAAATCACCGGTTATGATCTTTCCTTCCTGATCGAGCATAAAGAGTCTGTTCTCACCCACTTTATAGATGTTCATACCGCTTTCTCCTTTCAGGGTTATATTACTTCCTGATGTATCCCATTCATATTTACCCTGACTGGTAAAAACATTATTTGGTCCTTTACCAAGATAAGTCATTTCTTTGGTATAGTTTCCCCTGTCATCTAAAGTTATTACGACTTTTATTCCTTCACAATCAGCGCACGGCGTGACACCTTCGTAAATACCAGCATAATCCAGCGAATTCCGGGAGTTATGCGTATCTGCAACGGCCTGGGTCTTCTGTTTTGTTGAACTGTCCTTTCCTGTACTCCTGTTACCGCATGACACCAAAGTCATCATTATGGCGGCTGTTATTAATATTGTTTTCATATTAAATATATTAAAAAAGTAATATAACATAGACAAACCAAATGCCATATTGTTGACTTAACCATAAAAAAGATCTGAAAAATATCAGATTGAAATAAATACCACTCCGGATATTTAATCCCACACAAATACTATGTGAAATAACAAAGAACTTCGTCAAACCAACCGATGTCGCTGAATTCCGCCGAAATAAAAACAAGCATAACACCAGCGGACAGAATACCCAATATTCTTTTTAATCCTTGATATTCATTACCTTAACTCCTGTGCGGCCATAAAACAAAGGCATATACATCTGTTCCACTTTGGCTGGATTTACATAATAAATACCGGTATAACGCGGCATTAACTCTACCTGGAAGGTGTGTGTTCCTCTTTCCAACCGCCGCAAATATATACATACCCGGTCTCGGAAATATTCCCTGTGGGTTTCTCCTGACCGCCAATACCACGATTGCGGTTTACTTTGGTAAGAACAACCCGCCGGAATAGGTATTTCTATCAATACATATTCCGACGACACGTCTGATGCGACATTCACCTCCAATATAGCAACCTTCCCTGCTGTCAGACTGGTGGTCATTTGTTTCGTCCGATTGTCAATTGCGGTTTCTTTTGCAAATTGCGTAGTGATTTTGAATCCTTCGTCGGCTGCTTCAGGTTCGGGAATAAATACTTTTTGCCAGGCAGCAACATATACCGGTAATGTTCCTGTCTTTGCAACAGTAACCGGTTCATGACCGGTGATCGTGACATGTTTCGGAAAAGTGTCGATAATAGCGTGATAAGCACCATTGAGCGTTATCTTCGGTTTATCTGCTTTACCTTTACTATCTTCCAATATGTCGGGCATAATAGTGGTTAATATATTGGCAGACTCATATGTATTACGCCATCCGTAATAAATATCCCGTTCTTTTAATAAGTAATTACGGATTTTTTTCATTATTCCTTCATTATCTCCGGCTTTACGCAGTAAACGGTATGCTGCCAGTGTAGCGGTCACATCATTCATCATCCAACGGGTCCGGTCATATTCTGTCCAGTGGATATTTCCCAGTTGATCAGTTTTTTTATTTTCCAACACACTCCTAGTGTCCGTATCTATCCCGAAATGCAGAGATAATTCCATCCATCTCAGACGTTCGGTATAGCTAAGAAGATTGTTGGAGTTAATGTCATAGTATAATGACGGGTAATTATTTTCAGGATCAATCCTGATCAACATATTCAATATCCCGATACGTTCGGAATCATTACTCTTATCATATTGAAGTATGAGTTGTTGGGTGAGTTTTGAAAAGTCGAAATCAAATCCAAAGCCATCATCACGTGCCTGAAGCAACGCTCCTGCTACATGGGTAGAGATCCACGTCTCCTGATCCCCGTTACCGAACCATCCCCACAATCCATGGTTATTCTGTCCTTTTACCAACCGGTTTACCAGATTGTGGATATGCCGTTCGTATTGATAATCCTGTCCGGAAAGCTGGTAAGCTTTCCGTTCCAACAATAATGCCATGAGACGCGATGCACTTTGTTCGTTGCATAAATGCTTATAATCACGCAAACGACGGGTTTCTTTCAACAGGACATCCAATTCCGAACTTTCCATGGAAAGAGTTACCGGACCTTTTGACACATCAAAGGAAAGAGTCATTGTCGTATCGGTATCCAATACGTGAAATTGACCGATATGTTCAATGGTTCCGCGTGGGATAACCGGGATATGCCTCAATTCACCATCCTGATAACCGTCACCACGTGTAAGCTGATAACTGACGGAAATACTATCATCACCGGTTTCCGGAAGATCAACAGTCAAAATTTCCGGTGCTACCACGGCAAGCGTATCAATTAATGAATGGCGTACCGTTATATCCTTCTCAGTTTTGATAATATGGTTCATCGTAAAATCGATATGAAGCTGAACGGAATCGGAAGTATAGTTGATCACCTTACCGATTACATTAGCCGAATCGCCTTCCACCATAAAACGGGGAACAGCCACCTGTCCCATTAAAGGTTTGAGCGAACGTACCTGCACCTGTGATGTGGTACTTGCTTTTCCGGGTACTAAACCGATAAAGTTCAGGTTCCATTTGGTGACATCATCAGGGAAGGTGGTTTCGAATGTAGCCGTTCCTCCCTGATCAGTGGTCAGAAGCGGCTGCCAGAATGCTTCATCGGAGAAATTGTTACGCAAACCTTTGGATGATGCAAGCCCTGCCTGATAAGCCTCATCTTCTACCATCTGTTTCAAAATATCCTGAGCATCCACTACACCTGTTTTTTTAGTGGAGATCACAACAACCCCGTTTGCCGCACGTGCTCCATATAATACAATTGCCGAAGTTCCCTTCAACATTTGCATATCGGCAATTACATCGGGAGACAAATGGCTGATATCGGTTACTACCACACCGTCTACAACATAGAGTGGCTGCGAAGATCCGTCCAAAGTATTGACTCCACGTATGAAAAATCCTTGTTCCGGCTTATCAGAAACAATTATACCTGCCATTTTTCCCTGAAGGGCGTCTACAGTTGAAATGGAGCCTACTACTTTGGATTTCTTCTGTGTTCCATACCCGACAACAACGACTTCTTCCAATGCTGTTGCATCTTCATATAAAACAATATTTCCCGTCCCGCTTTCCAGGGGTGTATATTCTACCGACTGATAACCTATAAACGAGTATGTTAAAGTACGGTACCCTTCAGGAATACGAATGCAATATTGTCCATCAACATTACTCAGTGTCCCTTCTGCAGTACCTTTTACTGTCACGATTGCCCCGGGTAACGGCTCTCCGCTTTCATCGGTAATTGTTCCGCATATTTCGATACTGTTTTTATAATCGGGATTGTACTTTATGGGAACGGGTGGGTTGGCTTTGGGCTTGGCAGGTATATCAATATCCATACCGCTGTACAAGGCAATATCCCGTAATAACTCGCGATGAGAGATTAGCGAATCAATCGAATAGGAAGGATGCTGCATTTCACCGATATCAAAACGCAACAAATTGGCAGCATTGGTTTGCAATTGCAAAGAATCGAGCCGGTAAAAACTTTTGTCTGCCATCAGCAAAAACAAATCATAAATTCCGTCATTCCCAAAATCGAATGAACGTTCCTGAAGTGGGTAAAAACGGGCTTGTTGCCATTCATGGTTGTATAATATCCAACACCATGCTTTAGCCTGAATGGAATCGTTAATGGTGGTTTCCACCTGAAATTTCCCGTTCGTATTATATCCGGAGGTCCTAAATGCACGTATCTTATTCTGTAATCGGTTTTGTTTCCAACGGAGAGAGATACTATCCAGTTCCTGCCGGCTATAAGGTAATCTCTTCCAGTCGAAAGATGGTATCTTTTTATCAAAATTATTATCGAAAGGGATGGTTCGCATTTTCAATATACCGGGTAACGGCTCATATTCGAACCACTCAAATGATTTGTCGCGGCTGAATTGAACAACGGGCTTCTCTTCATTCCATAACGTAATATCCGAACCAGCAACAGGACCGGTCAGTAATCCTCTATAATAATGATTACTCCCTGTCCGGAAATCTGTTGAAAGGACTTCATAAGTATTGCCGTAATGTAAATAGGAAAACTGATTATTGATATGAGCACGCACAGGCATCAGGTAATTCCGCAACGAGTACAGCTCGTTAGAGGTGTATTCTTCTTTCATCCTGACAGTTTTCCCGATCGTTACGGCATTTTTCCCGATCTCCATATCCTTATTCCATTCATAAGGATCAATGCTGATGATATTTTTACAGCCGCTATACACCTGTACCCGGAAATATATTTCACAATCGGAAGTACGGATCCGTATAGAGTGGTTATCCGGATTAACAGGAAATACATAGGGAGCATTGGTGGTACTTTTGCTGAAATATACCGGCCGGTTGTCGATATAAAGTATCTGTACGGGAAGCAACTTACCATCATGTACCAGATAAGGAGCAATATAAGTTTTCCCGTCGGAGGAGGATAGTTCATACCGGTAAACCTTTTTACCGGGATAGGCAAAACGATACAGTTCCACACTGTCAAGTTTCAGTGGTGTTCTCCATTGCGGATAATCCATTTTTTTACTTCGGCGTATATTTCTTTTTTCCGATGAAGAAAAAGCATTGTGTGATCTCCGTTCTGAAAATACTTTCTGATATGAGGGAATAGTGGGCATTTGAAATTCACCGAATTTTGCAGTGTTTCCCCATGCCGTAAGGTCAACTCCGGAAACCGGGTTATTTTCGGCATCGGTAGCCAGTATATTCACTTTTACGGTTTGTCCCGGATAAATTATGGCCGGAACCGATGTATTGAGTTTCAGTTGGGGTTGATCATCAGCCAGCCTGTATTCCAGTTGATGCTCGCGCCCGCCCCAGATGTATTGTACGGAAAGGAAATAATCTTTCGAAGAAGCTTTTGCTTTGTATCCTGTTAATGTCCCTGATCCTCTCCATCGTTCTTTGTTCCCTTTGAAAATAGTATAACTAAGAGGTAGTTCCAATGGATTTATCACTGAAATAAAAATACTATCGCGGGTACGCTTCAAGACGCAGTTTACTCCCGAATTATCTGCCGATGGAATAAATTCGACAGACAGAGGTTCGGGTTGATAGCCACTACTAGAGACAATACTTTCAAATAATTTCGGATTTCCCACTAACGGAAGCGCTTCATTTCTGTTTTCCCCGATCTGGGTAGCCACATATTTATCTGCCAACGGATGAATTTTAACTTTTCCGGGAAGGAATAACACAGTATCACCCATCTGGCCACGATTTAATTTCACCTGTATTCCTTCAACAAATCTGCCGTAATTTTCATAATGTACATAAAGGCTGTCGGCTTTTTGAGTAATAAAGATTCGTTCCGGAGTATTCTTCCGGACAAACCGGATATCTTTTTTGGCCGTTTGGTTATCGCTGTTGCTGAACATGGCAATTAGCTGTACATTCAACGAAGCGGCAGGCCAGATACTATCCGGAACCACGATTTTTGTTTCTCCTACCGGATCGAGTGTTATTTCCTTACTCCAAAGCCGGTCGGGGACCAATACCTGCTTTCCGGTAAAGTCAGTAACCTTTTCTGAAATCAAAGCCAGTTCTACGCGTGCATCCATTACCGGCATATTGTTTTCATCCGTAGCTTTGGCAAAAAACGTCACTTCCTCATGTAACAAATATTCTGTCTTTTCCGAACGGATATGATATTGGACATTCTGTAATTCATAATCTTCGTAATAAAAATAGCCGCTTTGATAGACTTTATTATTGGCCAGTTGTATAGCGTATCGCTGGTCGAGTTTCATCCCCCAGTTTTCTTTGGGAACAAATTCCATCGTATAAAATCCCGGACGGTAAGGTTTCAGTTTACCAATTTCATGGTATTTATCAGTCCGGATACTGGCAGTTAACGAATCTGTTACAGGCTTATCCTTTTTATTGGTTACAAATGCTTTAAAGCGAATAGTATCACCCGGACGATATCTGGGTTTACTGAACACGAAAAAACCGTTACCGGCTTTATCAGGATCGAAAATACGGGCCACACCGTCAATCCATCCGACAGGTTGCCCCCAACTGATACTTTGGGAAATATCGGCAAAAGGCTTCTGTATGTAATAAATACTACCTTTGGGATATGAATCACGGAAACTCCGATAGATATCCATCGGAATACTGGTCACAAATATAACCGGTCGCGATACATATTTTACAACCGGGACATTCCACAACCCGTTCTTCATCCGCTTCCACCAATTAATCTTGTATTTACGCTCTACAGTATAGTATGCGGTGATACCATCCGCTTCAATGGTTAAAGTACCCTGCTTATCGGTTTTTTTCCGCCGGTAACTCTGAGTTTCTCGATCATAACGAATACGTTTACTTCCCACTTTTACCTTGGCATTATCAATTATCTTTCCGGTCTCACGGTCCATTACCATTAAAGCCATATCCCGCTGATTATTTAACATCCGGTGCTCAAAAGGTACCACCGAGAATAAACGGAATTGCAGCATATTTCCGGACGAGTGTACCAGCATATAATGTCCTGTGGGATAATTACCGGGTAATTCCGTCACGACATCACGTAAAGTATCCACACAGTGTTGTAATACCTTTTCATTAAGCTTTTGTTTACCTTGATAATATTTTCCGGCAGTCGCATCGTCAATACGGTAAACCAAAGTGATAGGACTCTGTGCAGGAATAAAAGAAGACTGGGCATAGATATACCCCACTTTCATCAGAAATAGTGCAGATAGGAAAAAGATGTACTTCATAGGAATAGGTTCAAATACAAAAATATGTTTTCTCTATAACTTATGGATGTATTTTTAGCTGAAATTCCATAAACTGATAATAAAAAATGTGAGAATTCATCATTCATTGTCAGTTAATATCTTTTCTCAGTAATAGTTAATAGTAAACTGATTTTTATTTCATACTTCGAAAGAATTATCTTTAATTTTACCCAAAAATACCATAATTATTATGTCCAGAATACTGCCATACCTCCTGCCCTTTCTGCTACTCTTTTATTCCTGCGGAGGGAGTTCATTCAATTCCAAAAAGTAACCTGCGGAACAAACTGTTATAAATACAGGATCCGTAAATATACTGATGGTAACAGAAAACACAAATCCGGTAAAAGAGGAGCCGAGAGTTGGCGATGATTTTCCCGTTCCCGAACCGATAATCGCCCCCTCTCCCGAAATGATGTACGAAATTCGTTTTTGATTCATTGATCTTTTTATGCACATTTGCATGGTGCGAAATATTAGTTATATAAATTTGTATTTGAACCAACATAAACTCAATTATATTCACGCAGATGAAATCCATGATCATTACTGTTCATCCACTATAATGAGCAAAATATGGATATTTAGCTCTGCTGAGCCGTTACTTGCGGTGAGCCCTTCGGATTTCAGGGTCCATATAATCTTAAAAATAATTTTATACAGATGAAAACACTTAAATTATTCTCCATCGCAATAGGCCTTTTGGCTTCTTTACAGGTGTTTGGACAAATCCAGGAAATACGTCTGTTTTCACATCGTGGCGGACGAATGGAATATGACGAAAACACGATCCTGGCCTTTAAAGCGAGTTATGACGCCGGCTATCACGGATTCGAAACAGATATACGAATGACGAAAGACGGAGAATTGGTGATCATACATGACAGTTCATTGGAACGGACTACCAACGGCAAAGGGACCGTCGAAAATAAAACAAAGACGGAAATCATGCAATTGAAAACAAAACAGGGAAACAAAATCCTGTTTCTTAGTGAATTGCTCGATTTTTTACATGATAAACCGGGTTTATATGTTGAATTTGAGATGAAAACCAATCCGGTATCGCTTTATCCGGAAGACCGTCTTGCAGCATATTGCGACAAACTGTATCATATGGTGATGGAAAAACGACCTGCTGACGCCGTTTATGTATTTACCTCGTCAGATTACCGGGCTTTACGTTACCTTCAATCACGCTATCCCGGCGTTGATTTGCTTCTGATCACTTCGAAGCCCTGTAATGCAGAAACAATAGCTCTTTGTAAAACTGTCGGAATAAAGCGACTGGGTGCAACAATGAACGGAACAAGCCGTGAAAGTGTCCGGAAAGCACATGAGGAAGGGCTGATCGTAAGCCTGTGGCCGGGACATTCGGTTGAAGATTTTATGTTGGGGGCATATCTGGGTTGCGATTATATGTGTACCGACATTCCGGTATCGTTAAAAAAGTGGATTGCAGAAAAAGTGCCCTGGATAAAAGTCACCTATTAACCGGATATTTTTAATGAACCATAGTTTCAAAATAGTATTGGCTGAGATAAAAGCAGATATCCTTACTTAAAAAGGATTACTGCTTTTGAAAATAACATATCGTATCTAAATAAAAAATTGATGACATTAACCGTTTTACTTTATATTGCACTGGTTGTCCTTGTGATCATTAACATTGTGTTAACTCTCACAAAAAAGACGAATCCTGACCCTAGGATCAACGATCAACTTATCCGGATCGATTCGGATCTTGCAAAAATAGATCCTCTGCTCAGGGATGAATTCAGCAGAAACCGGGAAGAAAACCAGAGGGCTTTTAAAGATAACCGGGAAGAATTAAATAAATCGTTCAAATTAATGAGCGATATGTTGACAAAAACAGTAACGGATTTGTCCTTTGCCCAAAAAAATCAATTTGAAACCTTTTCAAAACAACTTAATGAATGGATCAGGTCATTCGATGAAAAAACAAAATACCTGCAGGAACAACTGGGAAAATCTGCCAGGGAAAATCAAGTCGAGCTGAAGGAAATCAGGGAAGCCGTAGAAAAAAAGCTGCATACATTACAGGAGGAAAACAGCAAGAAACTGGAAGAAATGCGTAAAGTAGTTGACGAAAAACTGCAGGAGACAGTAGAAAAAAGGTTCACGGAATCTTTCAAACTGATCAGCGAAAGACTTGAACAGGTACATAAAGGATTGGGCGAAATGCAATCGTTGGCTTCCGGCGTCGGCGACCTGAAAAAAGTACTGACCAATGTCAAAACAAGGGGGAACCTGGGTGAAATCCAGCTTGGAGCGATTCTGGAACAAATACTTTCTCCCGAGCAATACCGGCAGAATGTTCCGGTAAAGGAAAACAGTCCGGAAAGAGTTGAATATGTGATCAGACTTCCCGGAAAAAACCATAACGACCAGTCCCTGTTATTGCCCATTGATTCGAAATTTCCCAATGAAGATTACCAAAGGCTGTTGGAAGCTTATGACAATCTTTCCAATATGAATCCTAAAGACGTAGAATCGATTACCCGGCAATTTGAAAATTCTGTAAAAAAGAATGCAAAGGACATCCGGGAAAAATATATTAACCCACCTGTAACTACTGATTTTGCCATCATGTTCGTCCCTACGGAAGGCCTTTATGCGGAAATATTGAGGCGGACCGGTTTATTCGAAACATTGCAGCGTGACTATAAAATTACCGTTGTCGGGCCGACCAATCTGGTAGCCTTTCTCAGCAGCCTGCAAATGGGATTTAAGACATTGGCCATCGAAAAACGTTCAAGTGAAGTCTGGGAACTCTTAGGTGCCGTAAAAACCGAATTCGGGAACTTCGGAACCGTACTGGAAAGAACCAAAAAGAAACTTCAGGAAGCCACTAATGTTATTGACAAAGCAGGTGTCAGATCCCGGGCCATAGAGAGAAAACTGAGGACAGTTCAGGAATTACCCCAGGAACAAACCGTTGCCATATTAGGGGAAGCTATTGAAATTGAACAGGACAGGGAATATGAAAATGAACAGGATGAGACATAAAAAGGCCTTGTTCTCTTTAGCATATTCAAAAATAATCATTGTTGACAAATATGATAACTGATTATTTTTTATGGAAAAAGAAGTTGCATTGAAAAAGATCGGGATACAAATTCAGAAACTAAGAGAAGAAAAAGGCATTTCACAACAAGTTCTGGCAGCAATGTGTAATTATGACAAATCGAACATGAGCAGGATTGAAGCTGGCAAAACAAATTTTACCGTAAATACTCTTTTGAAAGTAAGTAATGCTTTAAATGTAAAACTGAAAGATATTGTAGATATAGGTGATTAAACAGAGAAAAACAAAAGTATGGATAATCCCGAATAATTGGTTTTTAAACAACAACAGAAGGTTTATCATTAGATTTTTAATTAAAAAAATTGGTCTTCATCCTACAGCAGCTTCTTATCAAATGGATTTACCTTATGATGAAAATAAGAATAGACACAAATGCTGATTCCCACATTAATTCAATAAAATGTAAAAAAATAATAAAAAACATTTGAAAACAATAACCAAATAGTTATCTTTACAAGATTCGATTAAAACATCAGTCATGAAATATTCAGAGTTTCATAGGTTAATTCAAAAGAATGGATGGAAATTCCTGAAAGCAACAGGAAGCCATTACTTCTATGAGAAGGAAGGCAGAAGTTCTCCGCCGGTTCCCTATCTTGGATCAAAGGAGATGCCGGAGGGATTAAGGAAAAAAGTAATGAGGGACATAGGGCTGAAATAAGCTCCAGTCTTTAAAAAGATAAGGGAAGTAAAGAAAGAAAGGATATTTCAAAGAAAGGTTTAAAAATAAAAGAACAAAGGACTGATAGATAGCATAATAGAAAGAAGTGGAAAATCTAAATATCCAGATAGAATAGTAGGTAATAATTTGAAATAGAAAAATATAGAAAGATGAAAAAGTTGATAATCATAATAGAAAAAAGCTCGGACCATTATGGAGCATACGCAGATAATTGCCCCGGGATTTATGGTGGTGGCGATACGGTTGAAGAAGCGAAAGAAGAAGCGTTGAAGGGTCTTGAATTGTTATTGGAAGGTAATGATGTCCCGGATATATTAAAAGGGGAATACGAGATAGAGTATAAGTTTGATGTTCAAAGCTTCTTGAAATATTATGAAAAAATATTCTCAAAGCCAGCTCTGGAAAAATTAACCGGTATTAACCAAAAGCAGTTGCATCATTACGCCAGCGGATTGAGGGAGCCAAGGGCACCACAAAGGAAAAAGATAGAATCGGCCTTGCATAAGCTAGGCAAGGAACTTTTATCTGTAAGACTTTGATGTTTTAATTGACAGTTGAATATCTCAGTTACGGATCCCGGTATTTTCTCCCGGGATTCTTATTCGATGTACTTAAAAAAGCAAAGAAGCTATTATAGAAGCGATAATCCCGACAAAAAAGCCTATCAATATTTGCAATACATCCCTGTTTTCAATCGGCCACAAATCATAATATATTTATTTTAAACCACATAACTCAAATTTATATATTATATTATATTATATTATATTATATTAGGTTGCGCCTTAGATAAAGATAAAGCTCAATTTCACTTGACTTGCCTTCGCTCAGCTTTCACTATATTTTCACAATAAAACGCGATTAATAAGCAACTATTCTTTAAAAGTGTTAGTTTCTCTATAATCTATCCTATATTATCAGTTAAAAGTATGGAATGGAAACCATATTTTAATGGATATTTCTTCCTGTGCTTAAATTTTCGTATATTGTGCATGATGCAAAGAATTAAATGATAGAAAAAGGTACCTTCAAACAATATTTTAATCTCGATACCCTGGAAAAAATACCTTGGTATCGCTTTATTCCCGGAATAATTTCCGCATTATTTACTTCTTTCTGCTATTATGCTTTTTTCTACATGATACGGGAAGCTTTGCGCTTTGTTGTTCTTTTTCCCGAAGATGATATACTTGTTTTAAGTGATCACGAAGTATTATTTTATAATTTCATTTTTGCACTGATCGGTTCTGTTTTTGGTTTAAGCTCTTTCCTTCAGTTTTGCTTTCCTCAAAATAAAATCTGGAGGGAATCATCAAAAAACTACTATCGGAAAATGAGTATCTTTAATGACCTGACTGCGTTAAACTCTATCTTTCTTTATTGGCTGTCGCAAATGACTTTTGTATTAAGTTTTATATTGGGAACAACGGCTGCTTTCTGTTCGTTTTTATTATACCCTACCTTCAATATAGTATGGATATTTGTTGTAATTGTTCTTTTTATGGAACTATGGAAAACCATACGCAGGGTCGCTTTCTATAAGAGCAGGTATTGGATCTTCTTTTCGGCAATATTTATCTTAATCTGGTCTTTATTATTATCCCGCATTCAGTTGTTAGATTATCCATCACTGAATAACCTTTCTTTTACCCAAAAATATCATATGGAATATCCTGAATCGGGTTATTATACTATCATCAACAATCGCTCATTGGTTCTTGATATCGTTATTTATATTGATAAAGAAGGAAAAGATACCATCCCGACCTTTTTCGTAAACCGAACGGAATCAAACCTTGAAAATCTTCAGGGTTTAGTTGCTGCATATAAAGAGAATAATCATCATGAAACGGATCATAAGCTTTTGACTTGTTTGATCCGGGCAGATAAAAATACACGGGTAAAAGATATTATAGTCGTTGAAAATCTTTTAACTGGGATAGGGCTGCTAAAGGTCGGTTATAGAATATTACCGACAAATCCGGATTGTAGTGATCAATATTATCCTTATGTATTGTTAAAAATGAACCCCAGCCCGTCATTTCCTGAACCTGATGAGAATGATTATTCTATTTTTCCTATCGTAATTGATAAAAACGGAATTATTGCCAATGGAAAAACAACGGACTGGCAACAAATGCCTTTTGCCATTCAGGAATTTATCCTGGCTAATCCGGATTACCTATTCACATTTGAACTAAATAATAATTGTAGTTATGAAGATAATGTTAGAATATATAGTACCCTGTTCTCTACGATCAATCATTTAAGAAATAATGTCTCACAAGAAAGATACGGAATTTCATTTGAAGATTTGTCGTATGAACAGAGGGATGAGATAAGAAGCCTTTTTCCTGCAAGAATACTTCGAAAATAATTTAAACAACGATGCTTAAATATAAAAACGCCTCACAATTTTCTTGTAAGGCGTTGATTTTCTTTACTTGTGGGCCCTGTAGGGCATGATCCTACGACCCCCTGATTATGAGTCAGGTGCTCTAACCAACTGAGCTAAGGGCCCTGATTTATTTTGAAATCGGACTGCAAAATTACATCTTTGCAGAATATTCGCAAATTTTATCTCACTTTTTTATGTTACATCCTGATTTTATTTCACGACTTAAGGCGTATAACCTTATGAATAAGCCGATTAAAAATATCATTTTTGATCTGGGAAACGTCGTTATCAAAATTGATCCCGACCTGACCATAAATCAATTCAAAGAATTGGGTATAGAGGATTTCGATTCCATATATACCATGATGAAGCAATCGGATATATTTGATAAGCTGGATACAGGAAAGATATCGGTTTCTGAGTTTCATGAAGCTATCCGGACACATGCAAAAAGGAATCTGACAGATGAACAGATCGATGACGCGTGGTGTGCCATGCTACTTGATTTCCCTGATGAAAATATTGAATTGCTCCGCCGTTTAAGGACAGAATACCAACTTTACCTCCTCAGCAATACCAATCAACTACATATCGACAGGTACCTGAAAAAACTCCTCAAGGAAAAAGGTTCTCCTCTCCTACCCGATCTGTTCAACCATACCTTTTATTCACATGAAATAGGATACCGTAAACCGAATAGGGAGTCTTTCGAATATGTGTTAAAAGCAGAGAAATTAAAAGCGGCCGAAACGATATTTATCGATGATCTGGAACATAACGTCATCGGTGCGCGTAGTGTGGGTATGCAGGCATATCATTTTACCAGTGAACAGCAATTAACGGATCTGTTTATTTTGTAAATTGATAATTGACTATATTATAGTTCAAAGTCAGAATGTCTAAAAGTTAGAAAGTTCAGTTCATACTGATATATATTCTTTCATTTTGAGGATAAATATTCCCTTTCTCTATGTTCAGAATGGAACAAATCAAATAACTATCCTAACTCAATATTAGGATCCCAGAAAAATTTATCGAAATCGACGATCTTGTCTTTTTTAATGATCATTCCTTCCTCTTCGAGCAATTGTTGCATCCTTCCCTCTCCGAAAAAGTGTTTACCGGTCAATAACCCTATACGGTTTACTACCCGGTGTGCAGGAACAGGTAGTTCATGGAGATGGGAATTATTCATGGCCCATCCGACCATACGGGATGATTGCGCCGAACCAAGGTATCTGGCAATGGCTCCGTAAGTTGTAACTCTTCCGTATGGGACCAACCGGACAACCTGATAGACATGTTCAAAACTAAAATCCAATTCCTAATGTTTTAATCGTTTATTTCTTTAAGAGTAACAGTTATTCCTTCTTTTTATCAGCATTTTTAAACAGGAAAGTGGCCTTTCCCTCTTCTCCTTTCATCAGCCGCGAAATATTTTTCCGGTGTGTGATAAACAATAAGACGCAAACTATTACGGAAAAAATCTTCAATGAAATACTATCCGATTGAAAGATAAAAATTACCGATATAGGGAACGAAAGTCCCATCATCAAAGAACTTACAGAAGAAATTTTTGTAATGAACAAAGAGAGAAAGAATATGCCAACAGCGACCAATGTAGCCTGCCAGTGCAAAGCGAGTAAGACCCCGACAATAGTGGCAACACCCTTTCCCCCACGAAATCCCGCAAAAATGGGAAAAACATGGCCTAATACTGCTGCTGCACCTAAGATCAGTTGAAAATTCACATATGTATTGGTCCCGGCTATGAATGTTGGCGACAATAATGCCAGTTTTGCCGCACCAAAACCTTTGAAAACATCGATCAATAGCACAGGAAGCCCTGTTTTAACACCTAAGACCCGCATCACATTTGTTGTCCCGGCATTTTTACTACCGTGTTCCCGGACGTCAATGCCATGGAGTGCTTTACCGATCCATACTGCTGAGGGTATGGATCCGACCAAATATGCTGCAATAACTATGAATATGTTATATATCATTGTATGTATATTTTAAATTCTTTTGATACTATGTAATTGATGGGTATATCGTTTTTCATCCCTGTTAAATATCCCCTGCCGGTCAAAACGGTCTATCCGCACACAACCGGATGCATGGATGATACTGGCATCATCACAAAGGATCCCCACATGAATCACACGATGTTCTTCATTCGCAAAGAAAGCCAGATCTCCTTGCCGGATATCCTCGAAATCAACCGGATTACCAAGTTTCTCCTGTTGATGGGCATCACGGGGAAGGTATTTTCCGGCCATGCGAAAAACCACCTGTACCAATCCGGAACAATCTATTCCGAATACAGTTTTTCCACCCCACAAATACGGTGCTTCCAAATATTGCTTTGCTGAAGCCACGACATCTTGATTTGTTTCCAAAACATCACCATCCAACAGATAAGATCTTTTTTCATCTATAATGGACAACGATTCCGGGGAGAAAATGCTACCACCCGGCAAATACAAACAGACATCGTCCGGAGATACATGACACGTTGTAAAAGGAACAGAAACAATATGTAACCGTCCTTGATCAGAGAAAATCTCTTTCTCCAGCAGTTTTACCATATTGGTACTTACCCATCCGTTATATTCATCCATCGTTGTACGGATATGCAACCATTTCTCCGTAGAATCCAGAATTGTAAAAGTTTCCCCGAAAAGCAACTGGGAAACCATTTCACTTCTCTCCGATGCATCGGCACGCATTGGTATATTACTCAAAAGACAGATTCCTGCAGGAAGATACATTTGTTTTTATGATGTTTCCGACGGCAAAAATAATAAAATACTCAGTATCTCCCCGACATAAAAAAAGAGAGATACGGATTTGTATCTCTCTTTGTAGCATTTTCCTGAAAACAGGAATTTGTTTACAGTTTAGGACCTGCAGAAATCAGGGCTTTACCTGCTTCAGTATCTGTATATTGCTCAAAATTTTTGATATACTTGGCAGCAAGTGATTTTGCTTTTTCTTCCCAATCCGATACATTGGAATATGTTTCACGAGGATCGAGGATACCTGTAGAAACATTATTCAATGCCTTAGGAGCTACCAGGTTCAGAATAGGAATATTCACTTTATCCGCTTTCTCGATCGATCCGTCAATAATAGCGTCGATAATGGCACGGGTATCTTTAATAGAGATACGTTTTCCGGTACCATTCCATCCTGTATTTACCAAATATGCAGTGGCATTATGCTTTTTCATTTTATCCGCCAATACCTTTGCATATACTGTCGGATGCAATGTTAAGAAAGCTTCGCCAAACGCAGGAGAGAAAGAAGGAACAGGCTCTGTAATACCCCGTTCTGTACCAGCCAGTTTAGAAGTATAACCACAAAGGAAATGGTATTGAGCCGATTTTTCATCCAGAATAGATACCGGAGGCAACACACCGAAGGCATCAGCACTTAAATATATAATTTTGGATGCATGTCCTGCTTTCGAAGGAAGAACGATTTTGTTGATATAATAAATAGGATAAGAAACCCGGGTATTTTCTGTCTTTGAAGCAGCTTTTGAATAGTCAGGGGTACCGTCCGCTTTTACAGTAACATTTTCCAATAAAGCATCGCGCCTGATAGCTCTCCAGATATCCGGTTCATTTTCTTCACTCAGATCCACTACTTTTGCATAGCAACCGCCTTCGTAGTTAAATACACCATGATCATCCCAACCATGTTCATCATCACCGATCAGGTAACGTTTCGGGTCGGCAGATAGAGTCGTTTTACCTGTACCCGACAAACCGAAGAACACAGCTACGTCACCTTCTTCACCAACGTTGGCAGAACAGTGCATAGAAGCGATTCCCTTCAATGGCAGGTAGAAGTTCATTAATGAGAAAATACCTTTCTTCATTTCACCGCCATACCAGGTACCACCGATTACCGCCATCTTTTGTGAAAGATTAAAAAGAACAAATACTTCGGAATTCAATCCATGTTCTTTCCATTTTGGATTGGTTACTTTAGAACCATTCATCACAACAAAATCCGGTTCGCCGAAGTTAGCTAACTCATATAAAGAAGGACGAATAAACATATTGGTTACAAAATGTGCCTGCCATGCTACTTCCATGATGAAGCGGACTTTCATGCGGGTATCTACATTGGTACCGCAAAAGCAATCCACTACATATAATTTCTTGGTCGAGCCCAGTTTTTCAGTTACCAGACCTTTGCAAAAATCCCAAACTCCGCTATTGATAGGACGGTTAATGGTACCATCCCACCACATATGTTTATCGGTGATCTCATCTTTTACAAAATACTTATCTTTAGGGGAACGGCCTGTGAAAATACCTGTGTCAACAGAAACCGCACCGGTTGAAGTTAATACGCCTCTTTCGAATCCTTCATTTTTAGGATCAACTTCAGCTTGATAAAGCTGCTCGTACGTCGGATTATGGACTATCTCAATATTGCCAGTATTGATGCCATACTTACTTAAATCTATTTTAGACATTTTTGTTAATTAAAGTGATTATTATATTATGTTATACTTCTTACATACAAGGCAATGTGAAAGATTTCCGGTAATTGGCAAATGCCCCTTATCCTGCACGATACAAATATAGTAAATTAATGAAAAACCTCTATTTTTTATCATATTTTTTTAAATTATCCGTATTTGATTGTTGTTTCTCAAAAAACGATTAATTTTGCAGTCGGAAATTGCCCTGTTGTGTAATGGTAGCACCGCAGATTCTGGTTCTGTTTGTCTGGGTTCGAATCCTAGCGGGGCAACAATGTGAATAGCAAATATTTACCTTCAAACAAAAAAAGAGTATCTGGATTCAGGTACTCTTTTTTGTTGCTTCATCTGTGAAACTTACTTTCAAAAAGGTACTGTAATATCACTTTACAGCACCTTTAATATTGATATATAACTATGCATTTGCGACTGCTTCCGATACAATCTGTTGCATTTGGTCGAACTTATCCTCCATATCCTGCAATAACTTGAATTGTGCTAATGTACGTTCCCAGTTATGTTCGGGAGAATGTATCTTATAGTATAGGTCACCATCAAGGTAATCGGCAAAAAAACGAACAGTCTGCATGTACGTCAATAATTTAGCCCCAAAAGCAAGATTTTCAATCTCAACAGGCGTAAGGAATGGTTTGGCTTTCTCAAGGTAACCTTTGGTATAAGCCTCAAAAATATCCATATTAATGGATACTTTGCTCAAATCTGTATCATCTTCTTTACCTGTATTGGCGCCGGTACGCATAAAATCCCCAAAATCACTCAGAACATACCCGGGCATTACCGTATCAAGGTCAACGACACATAACACCTGTCCGTCTTTATCAAACAATACATTATTTACTTTTGTATCGCAATGATTGATGCGCTTGGGTAACTTACCTTCCCGGTACATCCGTTCAGCCTTACACATTTCTTCGGCACGCTTTTCAATTTCATCGACCATGAATTTCGTTTTTTCCAAACGACCGGCCTTGTTGTCTTTAACAGCTTGCCTGAATGTTTCCAGACGTGCTTCCATATTATGAAAATTAGGTATGGTCTCTGCCAGAGGTTCTCCCGGCAAATCGGCCAGCATCGCCTGGAAATCGCCAAAAGCCTTTCCTGCCTGATAGGAAAATTCCGGATTAACGATATCATAACTAAAACTATCAGGGATAAAATATAATATTCGCCAGTAATTCCCCTCGTTGTCTTTGTAAAAAAGCTGGTTATCCTTGGTAGGTATCAACTGCAGCACACGGTTCTGAACATCTTTTACCCCGGCCTTTATCAGTTTTTCCTTAATATGGTTGGTTACGCGGAGAATATTATTCTGCAGTGCCGGTACATCTTTAAAGATATAATGGTTAATACGCTGCAATACATATTCCGGTGCACTTGCCGGAGTGGTTTCTACTTTGTATGAATCATTAATATGTCCTGCTCCAAGTGGCTTTACACTTTTCACATCACCTTGTATATTAAACCGTTCTACTATCAACTTTAATTGTTGCTCATTCATAATGTTCTTTTTTGGTGGTTAGGATACAATTAATTTTTGTAAGGGATAACACTTATCTAATAGCCAATCCGCTAATGACAAATATAAGTAATTGAAACGGTGAAAAAAATGATTTCTATTCGTTTTTTGTATCTTTCACTTTTTTTAAGAATACCATCAATGACATCCAACATTCATTAGATGTAGGGTTAATATCGTGTAGTGCAGCAATTCCCTGTGCTCCGTTACCAAAAGACGGCTGAAAACGGGTGATAAATGACTGTGGTATATTTTCCAATAAATTGGTCACAAAAGGATATTCATGTTGTGTAGTAGCTACAAAAAGTAATGTATTAAAACCTGAAAGCCACTCTCTTACAGATATAGTGGGTCCAAAATATTCTCCCGGACTAAATGCGGCCACTGCTGCAATCTTTTTATCCTGGTTGGCAATTTTCATCGCCAATGATGCAGAGAAAGTACTTCCAATAAGAATAATACATTGATTATGTGATGTTTTTGAAATGTAATCAATAGATGCGACCATGTCTTTTTCACAATCCGACATAGTAGACGGAAAATCTTTCTGCCGGGCAAGCTCAGAAGTTTCATTCCTAATATAGTTGCTTTCTTTACCATACCGTAAATCTACAGCCAGACAATTAAATCCAAGCTTTTGCAATTTCGGTGCAATATCGCGATATTCCCCCCTACTTTCGTTTTCTCCATGAAAGAGGATAATATGCGGACTATTTTTGTCGACACGATATAGATCGGCAGTCACAGTCAAATGATCCGCAGCTGTAAAAGTAATTTTTCGTTGTGCAAATGATGTAAGCGAAAATGACAATACAAAACACATGAACAACAGTCTAACTTTTTGAATCATAACTTATTGATTTTAAGTTAGAGAATATTCGTATCATAATGCAGAGGGCATCTTATTATTTTCCTTCGATAGAATCTACCAATACTATAATATGGTTATCCTTTACCTCAACTACACCATCAGTAGTTTGGTAATATTTAATTTCTCCGGTCTCTGTTTCGAACTTAAGTTCTCCGGGTGACAATATTGAAATAATGGCAGCATGATTCTTTAATATTTCAAAAGAACCATTGCTACCCGGAACTTTTACCAAATTTACCTCTCCTGAATATACATTCTTTTGAGGTGTCATTATTTCTAAAAGCATGATCCGTTTTTATTTAGATAATTATTTTGCCTCTTTCAAAAGCTGTTCTCCTTTTTCAATGGCTTCTTCAATTGTTCCAACCATACTGAAAGCAGCTTCCGGATATTTATCGACCTTCCCGTCCATAATCATGTTGAATCCTTTGATAGAATCCTCTACACTTACAAATACACCTGGACGTCCGGTAAATTGCTCAGCCACATGGAAAGGCTGAGATAAAAAGCGTTGGACTCTTCTGGCACGATGAACAATGATCTTGTCCTGCTCTGACAACTCATCCATCCCCAGGATAGCGATAATATCCTGCAACTCTTTATACCGTTGCAACAATTCTTTTACCCGCTGCGCCGTATCATAATGTTCCTTACCGACAATTTCCGGGGTAAGGATGCGCGACATTGAATCAAGTGGGTCTACTGCCGGATAAATACCTAATTCGGAAACTTTACGGCTAAGTACCGTTGTTGCATCCAGATGTACGAAAGTTGTCGCAGGCGCCGGATCCGTCAAGTCGTCAGCGGGTACATAAATGGCTTCCACAGACGTAATAGATCCATTCTTGGTAGATGTAATGCGTTCCTGCATTTGCCCCATTTCTGTGGCCAAAGTAGGCTGATAACCTACTGCAGAAGGCATACGTCCTAACAATGCAGAAACCTCTGACCCGGCCTGGGTAAAACGGAAAATATTGTCCACGAAAAACAAGATGTCTTTTCCTTTTCCCGTACCGTCGCCATCGCGAAAAGATTCTGCAATGGTTAAACCCGACAAAGCGACATTAGCACGCGCTCCCGGAGGTTCATTCATCTGGCCGAAGACCAAGGTTGCTTGCGATTCTTTTAGTTGTTCCTTGTCTACTTTTGACAAGTCCCAACCACCTTCTTCCATTGATTTTTTAAACTCTTCACCATATTTGATTACACCGGATTCTATCATTTCCCGGAGCAAATCATTACCTTCACGGGTACGTTCTCCTACTCCGGCAAAAACAGACATTCCTGAATATTTTTTCGCAATATTATTGATCAGTTCCATGATGATAACGGTCTTACCAACGCCTGCACCTCCGAGTAATCCGATCTTACCGCCTTTAGCATAAGGTTCCAATAAGTCGATTACTTTAATCCCGGTATACAACACCTCAGATTGAGTAGTAAGGTCTTCAAATTTAGGCGGTTCATTATGTATTCCGTAACCATCTTTCGATACCTGTTCCATTCCATCAATGGCATCACCAATGACATTCAGTAATCTTCCCCGGACATTATCTCCTTTAGGCATACGTATCGAACCTCCCGAAGAAACGACTTCCATTCCCCGCTGTAAGCCATCGGTAGAATCCATGGCTATGGTCCGCAATGTATTTTCGCCGATATCTTGTTGTACTTCCAAAACAATAACCTGCCCATCCGATTTCTTCACTTCCAATGCTTCATGAATGTGAGGCAATTCATCTGATGATTTTTCAAAGCTAACATCTACCACAGGGCCAATTACCTGTATAATCTCTCCAATAACTTGAGACATAATGCTGATATTTTATTTAATACTTCTCAATTTTGAAACCCTAAAGTTAAGGAACAATTTTTAATTTCCGACCAAATAATTTGACATTTATCCACGCAATAAATATTTACTCTCACAAGATCATTATACTACATAAAAATATAATTATCTCAGAAAGACCCGCGGGGAAATTATCGATTCATCGATTCTATAATTAAAACGAATGAACAGGCAAAAAGTTAAAATTATTTTTTCACATTATAAAAGTCCCAGGCTAATCGTGAGATATCAGCAATTATAGTAGCATTTGCCTGATCATCTTCATCTGAATCTGTTATAAATACAGCTATGATGTAATGGTTATTGCCGGATAAACGTACCACCCCTATATCATTATCTGCCATCTTTATTCCTTCATCATTTCTGAGTGAGCTGCCTGATTTATGGCCGACAATTGCTGTTTTAGGTAATTTTCCTTTGATTTTATCAGATCCGACAGAAGAGGTACTCATTAGTTTCCACAAAAAATTACGGCTACTCTCCGACAATATATCTTGCCTGTCAAGAATGGCTAATGCCTTTACCGCAGAATACGGGGTGGTCCAATTATTCAACATTTTTCCTGCATCCTCATGCATCTCCTGCTCCGTATTAACGATGGAAATATCGTTAACCCCGATACTCTTCACAATCTGCTCCACTCTTTTAGGACCGTTCATGAGCTTCAGAAGTATATCACAGGCATTATTGTCACTTTTAGAAACCATATATTCCAGTAACTCGGACAGGGTAAGGTTAACGTTTCCCTCCGGATGCTCATCCCTCAATGGACTATGTGTATCAGGTATCAGCTCCTCCTTGGTTACAAGTATCTTCTGATCCAGCTTCATACGGCCAAAGTCTACCAGCCTTAAAACAGACAGTGCTATATGGTACTTATAAACGCTTGCCATCGGAAAATGAAAATGACGATCAAACGTTAGTGTATCGTTGTCTCTCGAATCCATAATGGCCACACCTATCCTGGCCTTTTTACCTTGAATTAATATTTTGATCCTGTTCCTGAGAGAATCTATTGTCTCGGACTGGGCAAAATTAACGATACCCAATGTATCTTCATCATTCATTACTATTCGTTCCCCCCAATGGAATATTTCATTTTTATCCAAAGGGCGATGCTTGACCAGCCAGTTGAAACCAGTAAGGGTTAATTCTGTAGGATTAAACTCATTCTCTGGTATCAACTCTAAATCAGAAGGCCCTAGATGACTGACTTTTTCTGCTTTACGATCATTGATAGTGATGTCCATATCCGGACTGGATGATTTATTGACCCCGGTATAATCCTCTCCATCTTTAACATAATATATGGCTTCTCCGTCTCCGAATACCTTAACCCTGAATAACTCATTATCATCCCTGAAGAATCCTACTATTCTCTTTCCACGTATCTGGTTGAAACCCACCGTATCTTCCTGAGAAACTATGAATCCTTTATTTAATAAATTCATTTGCTTGGGTTTCTGCCTTTCGGTTTCTATTTCAATATATTCGGCTGTCATCTGGTTATCCTGCGACCATATTACAGGAAGGGTAAACATCCGGATCACCGAATCTTGAAGTGACATAGCCAGCGAATCGCACATGCCCTGCATATCCAGACTGTAAAATTTCACCTTATTATAAGCTTTCATGATCTTAAAGCCGGATGTATCAACATCTGACCGCAATGTATCAGAATGCATAAAAAGAGAGTCTTTTTCACCCGTCATGATCAACATTGCCTGATCGGTAAGCCAAGCCTTTTCAGATACATTATTGTAAGCCCCTTTTTGTCCTTGCAGGATGATATTATTGGTAGTATCTACAATTACAATGTTACTGAATGCCCGGCCATTTCCGGTTTGACTTTCATAATACAAAGTATCGGCATTGACCGTAGTACTTCCGCTTTTTATCCAAGCATTCTTCCTGAAAAGCGCTACCGTATCATTGGTATTGTACCAGCCAAGTTCGCAGAATATAGTGTCTTTCTCATTCACAACATGGGTAGGGCCAACAAAATCAGCAATTTTTGTTTGTACATTATAATTCAGGGTATCTGTTATGATTGTATAATCCGGGGTATTGAGTACCACATCTTTCTTAAAATAGAACATACTAATGTCCCTATAGTAATGCCCTTTTTTGCTGACCATATGGTTTCCCTTATTGAATATATCTGCTCCTACTACATAATAAGCAATATTTGTACTCAGGTCATAATACAAATGCTGGGTTTTCATAATAGCATCCTGATCTTCCAGAACAACATTACCCCATATCTCAGAAAAACTATCATCTCCCTGGTATTTAGCGAAATCCCCATCTACCGTACTTCCATCACTTTTTATAATATGCACGCGGCTAAATGCATCCAAACGATTTGTCTCGCTAAAATAATATGCACTATCACACGTCATGGTAATATCTCCATGCACCATTACCACACTATCAATCAAACGCATAGCATCTGGAGATATATCCGGTGCAGGCCTGCCTAGTGCATAGGAAACATATATTTCCTTAACTTCCGTGTCAGTTTGGGCCGATAAAGATATTGCCTGGAATAAAAAAACAGATATGATACATACATGTAAAAAGATCTTATACAATGTACAATGATGCTTCGTACATGATGTATTCTCGGTCATATCTTGTTTCATGCTTATTTCAACCAGTTATTATTATTCAGTCCGCACCTTTTAAAACTGTCATCGATATATATATAACTGCTTTCTATTTTTTCGTTGACCCAATCTTCGATAACAGACATCGATTTATTCTGCTGTGTGATACTTTGGAGATATGTATAGTCTTCTTTCAGGTTTGCCCGATGAGGATCTGTTAATGAATTAACCTTTAATATTTTATAAACCGGTCTTTGCTTTTCATCTTTTGATTCGAAAGGAGCCGATATCTCTCCTATTTTTAAATTTTTGATTACCTCATAATCAGATTTTTCCAAATGATTCATTTCAAAAGAAGTACTAAAATCATTTGGATTAATCATTACGCCTCCGTTGAAACGTGTATTTTCATCCTGGGAAAAATACAAAACAGCTTTATCCCAATCAATTTTTTCTTCCTTAATTAACTTAGCCACGCTGTCTAACCGTTGAGTTACAGTTTCAATAGCTTCAGGGTTGAGCTTGGGTTTCTTTATTATATGGCGTGTATTTACCTGATCCCCTCTTTTATCAATCAACTGTATAATATGGTAACCGAATTGTGTTTCAACGATACGGGATACATCTCCTTTATTTTTCAAGGCCCATGCAGCTTTTACATATTCCGGATCAAGGCCTTCCCCTTTACTCTGAAAGCCAATTTCCCCCCCGGTACGTACAGCTGCAGGTTCTTCAGAATAGAGAACAGCCAGTGTCCGGAAACTTCTACCGTTGATAATCTCTTTTCTCATATTAAGCAATTCCTGACGGACCTCGCTAATCGCTTCATCGCTGTAAGGCGGATACATCACTAACTGGGCAACCTCTACCTGGCCATTGATCAATGGAATACTATCCTTGGGTATTTTATTATAAAAACTACGTACTTCAGATGGAGTAACTTTAACATCTTTCAATATTTCTCCCTGCATTTTCTGGGCAAGCAGTTGGTCGTAAAGCGCACTGCGAAGATCATCTTTTATTTCATAAATACTTTTTTTGAAATATTCTTCCATCTTTTCCTGTGAACCGGTTTGCCTGATAAAAAATTCCAACCGGCGATTCAGTTCCTGTTCGACTTCACTACCTTCCACCACAAGACTATCAACTTCAGCTTGATTCATCATTAATTTCTGGGTCAGCAATTCTTCAAAGATCGAACATTTCATATCACCACGGACAGGTACTCCCTGTAATCTATACTGCAGATACATACCTTCAACATCCGATTGTTTGATATGTTTACTTCCTACGATGGCAACTATTTGATCAAGCATATATGGTTGTGCGTAAAGAGACACAGCATACAGGCCGAGGAACAAAAAAATGATTTTTTTCATTATATAATTCAATTTACTTGATGTCTTAATTAATGGGATATATTTCAAATTGCTTCTTTTTTAAAGCATCACTATATATTTTCTTTTCCAGATTGCTGATAAAATCCAGCTTTCTTTTATTGATAATGATATTTTTGACCTTTTCCCTTACAAAAGCTAAAGGCACAATATCTCCAGGCCCTTTTTTCTCCTTGATATTTACCAGAAAGATAAATTTATCATTTTGTTGTTCGATACGATTGCCATTTACAATTTGCTTTGATGCTGCTTCCGGTTGGGGCAACTCTTTTTCAATATCCGACCAAAAAATCCAGTCATCATTAAAGAAATCACATCTTAATGCATAAGTAGAACAATATTCGGTTAAACTTTGGATATCTTTTTCTTTATCAGAAATATACCATCGTTTCACATTGTATACGTTCGGTGCATCGGCAGGTAACTGGATATATAAAGCTTTTACGACGAATTCGTTCAAAATAAAATTAGCGGTATTATTGTCATAATAATCCTGTATCTCATCTCCAGATATCGTTGTATCCAATTTTTCATACAACATCTGGTCTTCATATTTATAAATTAATAAAGACGTCCGGTATGTTTCTATCTCTTTGGATATATCCAGCTGTTCCTTGGAAAGGTTTATTTCCGCCTTTCTCAAAAGAAGCTGGGTACTGATCCACTTATCAATATACAATCTAGCCATTGATAGGCTATCTTCTTTACTACTCCCTTTAGGAAATATATGCCTGATATCGCTAAAATACAAATTCTTGTTAAAAACCTTTGCCACAACCCTGTCCTCTTTAGAATCCGTGGAACAGGCCTGTAGTAACAGAATAAAGAAAAGAAAGTATATCCCGATATTTTTGTTCCAATTGACCATCAATCCCTTATTTTAGATTTTTTCTTTATATCAGCCCACATCTCCTTATTGACCGTAACCGGATATTCCTTTTTCAATCTTTTTATCCATTGGTTCTCGAGCTCTTTCCCGTATTCGGAGAGTACTTCCCCTCGGGTTTCCACAAAAGTCTTCCTGGATGGAGGATATATGGTATGAATGTCCAAAAATACAAATTTACTATCCCATTCCAATATCTTTGAAACACCTTTTTTCCAATTTATTTGATCAAAAATGCTATTCGTTCCCTTGGGTAAGGTCATACGGACAGTGTCCAAACACGGAGCGCCCCCGTCTGTTTCACAAAAATAGATAAACAAATTATTGGGTAAACTTCCTTTTCCCTCATTTGTTCTACCCACCAATCGACTGGCACGCATAGCAACTTCCTCACTGTTACAAAAGTACGCTGTTGCAACCATTCGTTTCTTCCAACGGAATTTACGTTTATTTTTCTGATAAAATTCCAACAACCCAACAGAATCCTGAGCTTTCTTTCGGACCTCGTTTTCTGTAATATATATCAACAGTAATCCATCGTGATATGTATTAATTACATTACGAAATGTATCATCTTCGGGAAAACGGGTCCTTTCGTAATCAAGCAATGAGCGACATACAAACTGATGATACAATATTTCTATACTTTTATGATCTTTATTTACACTCAAATACTGTACAAAATCGGAAAGCGGAACAATGATTCCTGCAAAAGAAAATAACGGACGATTCAAAGAATTAGTATATTCAGTTTCGGATAATAATGAGGTATTTTCAGAAAATGAGTATTTCTTTTTCAGATATGCAATATATTTATCTTTAGCCAGGTATAACCGATCGTTATTGCTGATCTTTCGACGCAAGTCAGGCAATGACTCTTCAAATGACGGGGGCGACTCAACCGCCCGGTGATCATATACCTTAATGAGATGATATCCCTGACTACTTCTGACAGGCAGTGAGATTGATCCGTCCAAAGCAAGGTATGCCGCAGTTTCAACAGGATATTCCAAATGAAAAACAGAAAAATATCCTAAGTCTCCATGATTCATCTTCGCAGAAGTATCATCGGAATAGATTCGGGCCATCTCTTCGAAATTTTCACCTGATATGATTTTATCCCGAATTTGCATGATACGGCGATATGCCGGAATAGTATCATCCCCGTCTACCTTTATCAGAATATGTGCTGCTTTTACTTCATAAAGGCTACGCTCATAAGCTTCCCTGAGTAACTGCTCGTTAACAATTTTGTCCATCTGGAACTTAATGGCATATTGGTCACTGTATTTTGTCCACTCGCAGATAAAGGAAGACAAGGTATCTATCCCGGCTGCTTTTGCAGCAATAATCTTAAGTTGATACTGTATATATTTTTCCAGGCATTCATCCAAGTCCTTTTTTTTCAATGTTTCATCCCTTTGGCAGATACGTTCAAAGTCGTTTATATCAAACATTTGATGACCAATCTGTACCAAAATCGACTCATTTGCACTGATTATGCCTGTACCTAAGAATATAAATACAGCCAGAAATAAAACTTTGATACCTGATGGGTAGGACACAGAACGTCTTTTTATGGAAACTTTTTATCTGCTGTAATTCGGGGCTTCCCGGGTAATTGTCACATCGTGTGGATGGCTTTCTTCGATACCTGAATTGGTGATGCGAACAAATTTGGCTTCATGTAAGGCTTCAATATCGGCAGCTCCACAATACCCCATCCCGGACCTCAATCCACCAACTATTTGATAAACAACTTCCGAAAGTGTTCCTTTGTAAGGTACACGAGCCTCTATTCCTTCCGGCACCAACTTCTTAACATCATCTTCCATATCCTGGAAATAACGGTCCTTCGATCCATTCTGCATGGCTTCAATAGATCCCATACCACGATATGATTTGTATTTCCTTCCGTTATAAATAATGGTGTCTCCGGGAGATTCATCTACGCCGGCAAGCAAGGATCCTGCCATAATACTATGGGCTCCTGCAGCCAACGCCTTTACAATATCTCCGGAATAACGTAAACCACCATCAGCAATTACAGGTATCTTGTAAGATTGTATGGCCTGGGATACGTTATATATGGCTGATAATTGAGGAACACCCACACCAGCGACCACACGTGTAGTACAAATAGATCCGGGTCCGATCCCGACCTTAACTCCGTCAGCTCCGACTTCTGCCAGTTTCCTGGCGGCATCACCTGTGGCTATATTTCCGGCAATGATATCAATTCCGGAAAATCGCTTCTTTGCTTTTCCCACCATATCGATCACGTTGATATGGTGCCCATGTGCCGTATCAATGATTACCGCGTCTACATCGGCTTTGACAAGGGCCTCAATTCTATCCAGCGTATCCGAAGTAACACCAACGGCAGCAGCAACACGCAAACGGCCGAATTCATCCTTACATGCATTCGGCCGGTCTTTTGCTTTCGTAATATCCTTATAAGTAATCAATCCAATAAGCTGCTGATTATCATCAACCACCGGTAGTTTTTCAATTTTATGGCGCTGAAGTATCTCTGCTGCTTTTTCAAGGTCAGTCCCTGCTGTAGCCGTAATGATCGAATCTTTGGTCATTACCTCTACGATAGGTCTTTTCAGATTATACTCAAAACGTAAATCCCGGTTAGTGACAATACCTACCAGCCGGCGGTTATCAATCACCGGTATACCACCGATCTTGAATTCCTGCATCAACTCTTTTGCTTTCCCTACGGTTGCATCGACATTGATGGTCACAGGATCGTAAATCATTCCGTTTTCGGCTCGTTTAACTATTTTTACCTGTTTTGCCTGCTCATCGATACCCATATTTTTGTGAATGACACCGATTCCTCCTTCGCGGGCCATGGCAATGGCCATCGTTGATTCGGTAACTGTATCCATAGCAGCAGAAATAACCGGAACGTTCAACTTGATATTCCGGGAGAACATGGTAGATAAACTAACATCGCGCGGAAGGGTTTCCGAATAGGCCGGAACCAACAATACGTCATCAAAGGTGAGACCTTCAAATAAAATTTTGTCTGTGAGGAATGACATGATCTTATGCTTTAAAAAATTTGGCAAATTTACGAAAATTTAGCCGAATGAACGATATCCTTTTTTCACTTTTACTCAACTAATCTACTATTCCCATTACAAAAGCTGCCCTTTACTGTGTTGTACTGATCTTTTTTTTACTGATATACAACACAAAAGAATTTTATTTGTTAAACTCTATATGAACTCGTTTTATCTTTCTCCGAATAAATCTGTTTGGTATGAATACCACAAGGAAAAAACTCTATATTGAATAGTACAAAAATCATGTTTTTATATATTTTTGTTAAAACTCAAATCTGTATCAGGAAAATCACGAATTACAATTGTCAATTTTTTAATAAAAGACTCATGAAATGGATGATTTCTATATTATGTTTATTTCTTTTTTTCACTGATCATGCTTCATCCCAGGTTTCTTTTCCACTTCAGATAAGCAGTAATCGTCGTTATTTAGAGGATCAGAATCACATTCCTTTTCTGTATCATGCGGATACCGGATGGGCATTGTATTTTGCGTTGACAAAAGACGAAATAAAAGAATATATCCAGGCCAGAAAAAACCAGGGATTTAACGTAATCCAAACAATATTAATGCTTCCCGACAGGGAAAACAGGGATGGGGTAAAGCCATTCCGGGATAATGATGATTTTTCAACGCTTAATGAAGCTTACTTCGATTTTGTTGAATGGGTATTGGCTTATGCAGAAAAAGAGAACATGTTAATGGGCATAGTGCCTATGTGGGTAAGTTGTTGTAAGGACGCATGGGGATGGGAAAATCGTCCGATGCAAAATAATGGTGTAGTGAAGGTAACTCGGTTTGGTAAATATATTGGTAAAAAATATGCCCACCATAAAAATATAATATGGATTTTGGGTGGAGATAACGACCCGTTAATAAACAGGGAAGAATTGAATGCGCTGGCAATAGCTATAAAACAGCAGGCTCCACATCAGTTACAGACTTATCATGCAGCATCAACACATTCGAGCCTGGATGTTTGGGACAACGCTACATGGCTTGACTTTTCAATGGTATATACTTATTTCAGGGGCTTCAATAAAGCCTGGACCAAAGATCAATTTGAGGTATACGAAGTTTCTAAAAAAGAATACTTGCGAAATAAAATGCCTTTCATACTGGGTGAATCTACTTATGAAGGAGAACATGGTGATTGGGGTTCCGCATTACAGGTACGCAAACAAGCGTGGTGGAGTCTGTTATCCGGAAGTTGTGGTCATGCATACGGATCACGGAATTGGGCATTTCCGGAAAACTGGCGGGAAATATTGAAATACCCCGGTGCAGCTTCATTGAAATATTTATATACATTTTTCACAGCTTTGGAGTGGACACTGCTGGAACCGGATTTTAACCATAAACTAATAGAGAACGGTGCCGGAACATATACATCCAATGATTGGGTGACTACTTCCATATCCCAAGATAAAAATTTTTCAGTCTCATATATACCTTCAAAAAGAACAATCAATGTTAACTTAAAGAGTTTAGCCGGAAAATATTTTAAACTCTCTTGGTTTAATCCCCGTTCGGGAGAATATATTTCAATCAGAAAATCGATAAATAATGAGGTAGTTATACTAGACACTCCCGATTCCAAAGATTGGGTCCTGTTTATACAGGCGATAACATAATATATTAAAAAGGAGTAAAAACAGCACACAATACTATCTAATATACAATAAATTATGTGTTTAGCTAAATAAATTAACAAAACAAATATTTTTTTATCCTATCCGGATAGGTAGTTTCATAAAAAACAGTACCTTTGCAGCCTCAAATTAATAATCATTAAAAAGTAAAATTATGCCTGTAAAGATCAGATTAACCAGACAAGGAAAAAAAGGTTATCCTTTTTACCACATTGTTGCAGCTGATAGCAGGGCGCCACGGGATGGCAAGTATATCGAAAGATTGGGTTCGTACAATCCGAACACACATCCGGCCACCGTCGAACTGGATTTCGACAAGGCCCTTACTTGGTTGAACAATGGAGCCCAACCGACCGAAACATGTAGAAATATCCTGTCCCATGAAGGTGTTTTGTTAAAAAAACATTTGCTGGAAGGAGTAAAGAAAGGGGCTTTTTCAGAATCAGAAGCTGAAACCCGTTTTGATAAATGGATTTCAGAAAAACGTTCCAAAGTAGAATCATTGAAAAACAATGCTACTAAAGAAAAGAACGAAGTTGCACGTAAGCGTCTTGAAGAGGAAATGAAAGCTAAAGAAGCTACAGCCCAGAAAGTAGCAGAAAAATTAGCAGCCCTTGAGCCTAAAGCTGAAGTTGCCGCTGAAGCAGAAGCATCTGCCGAAACCGCAGCAGAAGAGACCCCTGAAGTAGAAAATACCGAATCAGCGGAAGCATCTGAAACGCCTGCTGAATAAAAAATAATAAGCATTGGAAAAAACCCTTGGAGTTAATAACTTTGAGGGTTTTTTATTTAATCATGCAGGATGAATAAAGAGGCATTACATCAGTTGGGAAAGATTTCAAAAGCGCACGGCTTTTCGGGAGAATTAATACTCGTATCTGAGCATCAACTAGACGATAGTATGGAAAACCTGTCGGAAATATTTATTGTTGTTGATGGATTGCTGGTTCCTTTTCCTGTTGAGGAATTTTCTCTAAGATCAGATACCTCTGCACAGGTCAAATTGGAATTTGTCGATTCCCTGGATGAAACTTTTGAATTACTCGGCTGTGATGTATATGCAGATATTCCTTATCAGAAAGAGGAACAAAAACAAGAATGGGAAAAATGGATCGGTTTTACCTTACGTGATGACCGGTTTGGAGAAATAGGGATAATTGTGCAAATTGAAGATTTTAAAGGTAATATCGTATTACAGGTAGTGAAAGATCATAAGGAGATATTGATCTCCTTATTCCCAGAATTAATAATATCTGTTGACAAACAAGCGAAAGTACTACACGTTCGTACTCCTGACGGTTATTTTTAATCAGTTACTTATGCAACGTATTGACTACATTTACTCCGATTAAACGGTCATATCGCGATGTTCGGCTTCGATGGTACATGTATATGATATAATCGTTCTCAGTATCATAAAAACTACCTTCCAGCATCGTATCATCAATTACAGGGTGCTTAAAAGGGAGAAAAGCGTATCCGTAATTATAATACCCTTGTTTGAGTAGTATCCTAGCCTCGTATTGTCCTTTTTCAGGATTATACCTCATTAAATTATCCGGAGTACAGTTAAAATTAGTAAATGCACCATAAACATATACTTGTCCTTCATTCAGATCCTGAGGAGCTTTCAACGTAAAATGTACATATACATAATCTGTTTCAATATCAGGATTGTTTGTCTTTTCCGATTGAACGGAATACCTTCCGTTGAAGTCTTCATAAAAAAGATAGCGACTTGTATTACGCGACTCATCAGGGTAAAGATAAAAATGATAAGTCGGTGGTTCAAATTCGATCTTGGTCATACGGGTGGATGAATACCGGATACTTTTCGTATCTAATGGGCGAAACTCATTCCCGGCCTTAAATAATGTAGCTTTCTCCTGACGGTAATCCAGTTCGTTCTGACGAACAAATAGCGGCCGGATCCCGGTAAGAGCCATATTCCATTGGCCGTTTTTTATAATAACTGTTTTGATATCCTGATACGGGTTCTCTATCGGCTGAAGCGTCCGGGCAACAAAATCAACCTGTTGCCATTCATCCCGATAAGCGGTCAACCTGGCCTGATAAGCGGTTGCTGAAATTGTTACTGCGGATTCAGTTATACAAAAGCGCTTACATAATATCGGATTACGTTCATTGCCATTTTCATAAACCATGATTACATAATTTCCTGATAACTTAAGAGTGACATCTTCATTCGGTATAGATACCCGGTAATGGATATATGGTATCTGCGTGTTGAATGAGTACTCATAATTACGGATATAATTTACAGAAAAGCCTGTCATATAGTCAGTAGGTATCAGACGGGATTGTCGCCAGTCTGCATCGCAATGTATGATTGTGTAAGAATAATTCTTAGCATTCCGGGAAAGTTCATCAAATGATAACTCCATCGGGTTCTCATCTTCAATATGACTGATGGGATAAGAAATCTCCCATTCAGTTTTGATCAGACGAACCGTCTTCACAGATTCGTTAAAAACGGCATCAGGATAAATTCCATCAGGTGGATTATATTGAGCTTGAATAACCGGACAAAACAATCCGATAACGATCAAAAAAAAATAATCTAAGAATATTTTCGAAAGGGACATGATCAATTATTTCAACGAAAAAGGGGGAAACAAATTCTTTTATTTTATTTACCCCCTTTTTTAGATTTTTTGTGTGCGCTGGTTAGGATAAGTTGTTTTTCTCAAGGATTTTCCTTGCCAAGTTTAATATCGTCGTATCGTCCAATGTAACAATTCCTCCGTCAGGTCCTTGCTCTACGTGGATACCCACACTTTCTCCAGACTTATAGTGCGATCCACCGAAGTAATTCCTTACGGTATCCTCACTGATACTTAACTCGTCGGCAATGGTTTTCATGCTGCCGCTGGGCAATGCATCCTTTATCCTTCTAAGCTCATTAAACGTGATATACATGACTGAAAATTTTGGTTATAGATTATAAAAACTGCTCTAATATACTATAAAAAAATAGTATAATCACATTTTCGAGTGTTTATTTTTGTTAAAAATACCTAACCCTTTCGTATCGAAATCAATATCCTAAACAGACGATGATTAAAACCATTTTCCGGATATTAACCGGAAGTCACGCGCCAACATTCCTACCGGACGACGCTCTGTAATGTTTTGATGGTTGTAATAGTATAATTTAGCGTCATCAGTACCAAAAATCTGGCAATAAGAGCGTCCGTTATTCTCATCTTCTGCAGGGCTTACCTGATGTAAAACAGCTGTATTGGGCTTTTTTGCCTCAATGGCTTCCATCATCTCTTTGGAATCTACAATTTTTACTTCCCCGGAATAAACAGCCTTGATTTTTTCCAATGTATTGACATCTTCCGCCAGATCACTTTCTTTTACCAAAAGTGTTTTTTCTTTCAATAATTGCGAATCATTGCTGTAGTTTTTAAGATTATACACGAACCTCGGATTCTTGGAAGTTTTCAGATTTTCCAGATGAGCCTGGGCAAATCGTACCATCAGGGGCAATACATCCACATAACTGTCTTCATCAACCCCGGTATAAGCCAATGGAACAGATAACAACTCCGGTAAGGCTGTAATATCCTTTACTTTTGCTCCCATTACGATATTCATGTATAAGTAATACACCTCTTCTTTATCCTTTTCTAATTGCACCCTGGATAAAAAAACAAAAGATGTTCCAGGATCTGTATACATTTTATCGAACTGTTCGGAAGAAATGATCTCATAAGGGGTCACAGTCCAGTACTTTTTAACGGCATCGGCCATGATGATATTATAACCTATCAATGGATTGGCATCCATAACAATCATCGTTTTGGATTTGAAAAAATCCTCAATCTGTTTTTTACTGGCATAAGTCACCTTTTGACTCTGGGCATATCCTCCTATAAAAGATGAAATAAGGAGGGATACAAAAATTATATTTTTCATTTTCTAGGTATTTTGGTATTTATACATTATCAGATCATATCCGGGGCAATGCCCATCTTATTTCGGTCTTAAAACTCGATTGCGTTTCAATTTCAGGTTCGGTATAATAAGTAACCTTTTCCGGTTGTAATTTGTTCAAATAATGCCCGGTATCCCATTTACCATTACCATTTTTATCAAATATTACTTTTAATCTATATTTATCAGGTTTCAGAAAATCAAGCAATACAGTATTCCCCTCAGTAAGAAACATTTGTTTTACGACAGATTCTTTATCGCCAGCTTTCAAAACCTGTACGATCAACGGACAAGGAACGTTGCTGAATGTAATTTCAATACTACTGTAATAATCTTCTTTCTGCGTTGAAAACGCAAATCCCGTTGAATCGTTATATACATTATATATACTACTAAAAGCCATTGAGTCAACCGTCATAAAATATTTGGTATCTTCCTTCAGCTTCCAGTCGATAAAGCATTTGCGCATATTTGTCGAATCTTCGACTAGCGTATATTGAACAGGAATTCTTAACGTATCAACCTGCTCCTCAAAAATAATTTTAGACGGATCTATCTTATCGATTGGCTGCGAGGTGGTCAATATCATCCTATCGGTAAGATCCATCATATTACTGATATTGGATTTGATCTGCATCATTTCAACAGCAGTACGCGGCCGGGTATCTTTTCCGCTTTTTTCATCATCCTTCCGTTCTCTTCTTGAGCGGGTATCTACAACCCGGGGTGGCTCGAAAGACATTTTTAACGTATCCGGAAGATATACCAGTTGATTCAGGGAATCGGTGCGAGGAGACTGCATCTGGACAATCAGTGTTTTCCGGTTGACAAGTGTCGTATCCAATAACCAATATTCAAGTGTATCGTTATTTGCCGACGCCTCTAGCTCAAACCATTTTCCGGAAGGTTCATATTCGTCGATCTTCATAGGCAAGGAATCTACAGGCAAACTATAAGTAAACCGTAACAGGTTGGCTTCCGGTCTCTCGTATGAAGACCGGTATTGTTTGGTCGGTACTTCCTGAAATTGATACAAAACAATGTCTTTTTTCAGAAGATTGGGATTTTTTTCTTTAAGGGTATCCGGTAGGTTCAAAGAAGTAAAAACCGGAATATCCGGATCAAGATAATAACGATCATCGATTACAATCAATGAATCCGAGAACGCAATCTGTTCGGTAGGCATATCAAATAACAGGTTATTGCCCATGTCTCGGATAGCAAAAATCCGGAATGTATCCGGACGGATATGTGAAAATGTAAAAAATCCCATATTATCCACGCGGGTCATATAAACCGGTTTAGATTTATATACCGCTGAATCACTCATGTCATCATATAATAATACCGCCGTCGGCACCTTATCATCTTTCTTTTTGGAGGTTAAATCAAATGCATTCAGCACCCTCCCTGTGAAAGTAAGTGAATCGATATAATTTCCCGTAGAAAATACATACAGGAATCCGGTCATTTTATTTCCTTCATTGTTATCCACTATAGACTCGCCGAAATAAAAAGAATAAGTCATATCCGGCAATAAGGGTTCTTTTAGTTTAACCCTGACTGTTTTGCCGTACAAAAGAATTTCCGGGGTTTTCTTTATCGGTGGAGACGAATAGAAATGGGTATTGACATCTTTTAACTGTAGAAATTCATCAAATACGATATCAATCCGGTTTGCTTTAAAACCGGTACTATACAGAGGAGGAATGCTGTATAGAAACTGTGGCGGAGCTTCATCTTTAGGTCCGCCGGTTATAGTGCCCGGCATCTTGGCACATCGTCCGAATAAGAATGCTGATAATACAGCTATTAATATATATGTGGTTATTTTTTTCAAATCGACACTTTAAGCCAACAAAAATACAAAAATAACATTGTAATTAATGGATTGGATCAACTCATCAGATAATAATCTCATATCGTCAATATATTTTATTTATTTTTAACCATTTATAATCAATCGTGATTTTTAGGTTTGTTTTCTATTTCCATATTTCTTATTGCTTTTACCAATAGAATAATTTTATGTTATTCCTCAAATATTCCACTCAGGTATTCATTCGTAAATTTACGAAAAAACACCTTTGTATTTACCCAACCACAATTCTATAAAAGACGGTGAAGAAAGTTCTCCACCGTCTTCCCTGTAATCGACTTAAGGGTTATTTATTTTTAATGATTTTCCTGGAAATATTGGTTCCTCCTGCTTCCAACCTGATAATATAGATACCTGATGGTAACCTGCCCATATCTAGCACCTCTTCTCCGGCAGAACCTTTCTTGTGTACCACCACACGCCCTAACAGGTCATATATCCTGATTACATAGGGGCCTTCCAAACCGGATATACGTATTTCACCATCGAAAGGATTGGGATATATATTCAGTTGGGCATTTTCATAAACCGGTGCAGAAGTAGTGACGTCATTGATCGTTTTATGGACTTCATCTACCATGAAGTCATTAGCAGTATAAACATTACCGGCCTTGGCATCAATTTCGATACCGTTGCCCTGAAGGGTATAGCCGGGCAAATCGATCACTACTTTGTAAACACCGGCAGGAAGGTTGTCAAAACGGTAATAACCGTTCGCATCTGGTCGTACTTTCCGGACCAATTCCCAGTCTTCTGACTTCTGGGCGCTTTTGGTCGAACGGTAAATACCCACGGTCGAATTCATTGCAACACGGGCCTTGACACTTGATGCATCATAGACATTACCTTCAATGGTTATATCTCCAGATCCTATCTCCGGTATCTTATTCAATTTAACACTCACAGTCAGTATTTGTCCGTATTCTTTGAGGCGTATAGTATCGGCCTGGTTCCATATAAGGGCGTTGGTGTGGTAAGTGGGCAGGTAACCGCTTACATTTTCTACACCGACTAAGTATTCGCCTAACGGAAGTCCATCAGAGTGATACATCCCCCCGTCATAACGGGCTGTATCGACCGGAACAATCTCTTTTTCTTCAGGTTCTATACGGTAAATAGTTACCAAAGCATTGCTATTAGAAACATCGAGGGTTACCAATATCTTTCCGGTGACAGAAGTGACAATTTTCCCAACATTATCCGTCAGGAGATTATTTAATATGAGATACTTTCCGCTCTCCTCTCCTTGTAACGCATACCCGGATATTTGTACGGTTTTCCCTGTTCCTAACGACGGATCATCATAAACACCTGTAAATGTGCTCATATCAACATTCAGTATTGAAGTACTCCCCTTGACCGATATATCTACAGAACCGGGATCAGAAATACTTGTTCCGCCGTCATACAATTTGACGACATTCGTATTTTCTGTAAACCTGACAGTAACAACTCCGGACACCGTATCAATACCTGCCGGGTATGGACGGGTATAATCATAAATATTTCCCTTTTCTTTCAGGTAGGACCATCCGTCCGGAGATGTGAAATCCCACCCGACGAAAGTATCTTGATTACGGAATTGCTGGGATGAAAGTGATGTTACCCCAGTAGTGACAGTTTCGCCGGATACTGCAAGCAACCCTGGTTGGCTTTGCAGAAAAAAGTTATCTTCCAGTTGGTATTGGCCTTCTATTTCTCCTATTATTGCTCCTACAGTACTTCCGGTAATAGAAAATGCATAGGTATAAGATCCTTTAATATTGAGACTTTTCCCTGAGGTTGGCAATGCAATACCTACAAGACCTCCCGCAACACAATTAATACTTTCATGTGCTCCGATAAGATCACCATTATTAATACATTGGGATAAAACAAAGTAGTCTTCTATTTGGGCATAACCAATGATTCCTCCTAGCGAAATCTCATCAGCAAGAGACTGAAAATCAGGCTCAATAATTCCATTATTGATACATTGTGTTAGTTCGACGGACTCTCCACTAATTTCCCCGGCAATTCCCCCGGTAGCTCCCCCTTTAATCTTACCTGCATTGATGCACTGAAACAATAAAACATTCGCTGCATTAGAAAGTATCCCGCCGGCGTACATTGAACCAAATATTTCCCCGTTATTAGTGCATTGTTCGATTTTTGCTATTTCATCCATTGCATTATATCCGCCAGCAATACCTCCCGCAGCAAAATCGGATGTAACAGCACCGGCATTGTGTAATCCTGACATAACAAAGATAGCTTCCTGGAGATAAGCGGTTTGAATATTCATCGCCCCGATTATTCCTCCCGCACTTCCTTCAGAAAAGACCGTCGCCTGATTTTGGCAATCGATCAAACGGAACTCACTTAAAATTTTTTCATCATAAGGGGCACTCGAGCCCGTTACACTACCAAAACCTATAATTCCCCCAACATCACCAGTACCACTTAGAACTCCATCACTTGTACATTCGGAAATGATAATGGTACTTTTTCCATATCCGTCGGATACAGCTTCTCCTACAATCCCTCCTGTACTCTTAAATGGATCGCTTGTAATTTCCATGATGGTTCCGGTATGGTGGCAATTATGTATCAGGATAGTGTCTTCTGCTGACGTATTATTACCACCGCATCGGGCATAACCGGTAATACCGCCACTCCAATGATATCCAGAAGAAGATGTCCTGATATTACTATTTTTTACTGTCAAATTCTCAATCTTGGCTCCATTTCCTAGATATCCGAACATGCCCGACCATTGATAAGTTACCCCATCCAGACCAATACTAAGATTATTGATACTTTTGGAATTACCATCAAATTTTCCCTGGAATGGATTAGATTGATCTCCTATGGGCACCCAGGATGATCCGGACAAATCAATATCATTCATTAACCTAAAATAAGTATTCCGGGAGGAGTCTCCCAAATAATCTTTGATTTGTTCGAGTTCAACCCTGTTGTTTATAAGATAAGGATCCGCCTTGGTACCAGTTCCCTCATAAGCAAGAATTCTTCCTGTATATAATATGATCAATAAAAAAATAAAGTAAATTTTCTTCATAAAATATAAAATATAATTAACTGTATACAAACAAAATAGAAACAACTCACATAGTTATTACAAATGTAAGGTCAATTAGCATCTGCGGGTGGTCAATTCAACAAAATTTTCATAAAAAGCGACCACCGGAGTGATAATTTTGACAATGGTTAAGATTTTTTCAATGATTTGTTTTCTTGTTCCCTCCAAGCTTGTGGACTCAATCCTGTAATTTTAACAAATTGCCTCCCGAAATTACTTTTATCAGTATAGCCCATCTGGAATCCAATTTCATTAACCGGCGTATCCGGATATTTCATCAATAATATTTTTGCATCCTGAATGCGAAGTTCATTGATCCACTCCCTGAATGTTTTTTTCTGATAAGTATTAAAATAATTAGATAAGTATGTTCTATTGGTACCTATTTCTGCCGCTAACTGATCTATTTTAATGCCTTGTTTGATGAAATGTTTCTCATTCTTCCATTTGACAAGCGCTCTCTCAATCTGATGAAAGGTTCTTACATAAGGTTCTGTTTCTTCGTTAGGAGCAACAATAGAGCGGATCTTCTGAAAAATAAGACCATAGTTTATGAACTGTATCCCAAAATAAATATAAAAAGGGATATGAACAAGTGTGAACAAAAGCACCCATAATTGGGAGGTAAAAAGAGTCAGAAATGCCATAATCCCAATAGCAAGGGCCAGGAAAAAAGCAATGACCACCCACCGTAACATCCTCGATTCCTGTTTTGGGAAATTAGCCCCCTGCTTTTTATATTGTTTATAATTTCTTACAAACAATATGGTATATCTAACCAATGAAAAGGCATAATACACAACAAAAGAATAGAATACGATATTAAATAATCGTGTTGGCTTTTCAGATAATACAATAAAAGATAAAACACAAAATAGGACAATGGGAATTAATTCTCTAATGATTTTTCGCCTCGTACAAAACTGGACATTGATCAATGTAATAATTGTATAAGTAAAAAGAAAAGCCTGAAAAAGTGAAATCGCAAGGGTGATAATTTTCGTCAGGTTATAATTCATTACAGGATCTATTCCCGAACGTATATACATATCAATAATATTGAGAAGTCCCATAGTGATATATGCAAATGCCATGACAATCCTGGCCATGCTGTAACCCCGCAAAGAGTATGTTTTGGGTATAGATAGTGTAAAAAAACAAACGCCAAAACTTAACGTTACGCAGGCAGATATCAGAGTAAGAATAAGGTAAAAGCTTTCTATATCCATTAGTTCACCCCGGCTTTTAGAAACATACTTTTTATGTTAAATAAGAAGTAAATATAATAATATTAATTGGATAATAAAAAAGGCGACAAATTGTCGCCTTTTTTATTGCCTTTCTACAATTATTCATTTACTTTTATTATCTTTCTGGAAACAGTGGTTCCTCCTGCTTCCAGAAAGATAATATAGATACCTGATGGTAACCTGCCCAGATCTAACACCTCTTCTCCGGCAGAACCTTTCTTGTGTATCACCACACGCCCTAACAGGTCATAGATCCTGATTACATAGGAGCCTTCCAAACCGGATATACGTATTTCACCATCGAAAGGATTGGGATATATATTCAGTTGGGCGCTTTCATAAACCGGTGCAGAAGTAGTGACATCATTGATCGTTTTATGGACATCATCAACCATAAAATCATTAGCTGTATAAATATTGCCGGCCTTGGCATCGATCTCGATACCGTTGCCCTGTAAGGTATAGCCGGGCAAATCGATCACAACTTTGTAAACATCGGCAGGAAGGTTGTCAAAACGGTAATAACCGTTTGCATCCGGTCGAACTTTCCGGACCAATTCCCAATCTTCTGATTTCTGGGCGCTCTTCGTTGAACGGTAAATACCCACGGTCGAATTCAGCGCAACGCGGGCTTTGATACTTGATGCATCATAGACATTACCTTCAATGGTTATATCTCCAGATTCTATCTCCGGTATCTTATTCAATTTGACATTTACTTCAGTCATTGCACCTCCGGACTTGAGACGTACAGTATCGGCCTGGTTCCATATAAGGGCGTTGGTATGGTAAGTGGGCAGGTAACCGCTTACATTTTCGACACTGACTAAATATTCACCTAACGAAAGGTTATCAGAGTAATACATTCCCCCATCATAACGGGCCGTATCGACCGGAACAATCTCTTTTTCTTCAGGTTCTATTCGGTAAATGGCAACTAATGCATTGTTGACCGGAATGTCAACGAATACAATTATTCTTCCTTCTGGAAGATCACCACATTGAGCAAATACCGGATACGACCCTGATTTTTCACTCTCATAATTAACAAAATACACCGTATCACCTACTGCAAACTGCATATCCGTCAGGGTCAGATCAAATGTATTTTGACCATCAGAAAGAGCTGGCAAAACAGCGATTCTTTGATTTTTGCTATTACGGATCTGCAAACTATCGGATGACCGTAAGGCGCTCAATGATAATTCCAAGGGATTTAAGGTGCTAATACTTACCGGAGTGCTCTGGAAAGAAAAGTACGGATAACTGGTATAATCCCATATAAGCCATTCGCTCGAAGAAGGAGAATTTATTTCACTAATATCCCATCCCAGGTCCGTCTGATATGTATTTATATTATGTAAATCTTCAATGGTTTTTGATGCCCCGTTTTCGCCACTGGCGCTACCTGCTGAACTTATCAGCGCTCCATTCAGCAGCATGCCATCATATGCAAAGTTCTGATTTAGAAGAGTGGATGCTGAATATTCACCCATAATACGATTTACCGAATTTTCTTTCCCGGTAAGTATGAATTGTGCCGCTATAGAATATTCAATACTAACATTTCCGGCATTCATTTTTCCAAGCAACCCTCCGGTAACATAGGTATTGTTTGCGGTAATACTGCCCGAAGCATAACATTTAGAGATAGAGATATTACCATCTTCAATATATCCGATAATCCCCCCTGCATTGGTAGTATTGGCGGTTTTAATAAGCGAATGGCTATAACAATCATTAACCGTTATATCACCCGAAGATGATGAATAACCGGCCGCTCCTATCAAACCACCAGCATATATTATATCGCCATTAACATTCCCCAGGTTAGTACAATAATTCAGGTTGATGGCACTTCCTGATACCAGACTGGAAGCATGTCCGATTATACCGCCGACCTGTGAATCTACATTTGCAGTATTTTCCATAGAAACTGCTCCGTTATTCATGCTTTGTACAATGTTTATGGTGCCGGTACCGGAATTGAAATTCTGGGCAAACCCGATGAGCCCGCCTATATAAGATTTGTTCCCGGTTCCGGTAACTGTCCCGTTATTGGTACATTCGATCATATCAAATAGGGTAGGTGTCCCTTCGCTGAATAAATACCCAAGTATACCTCCTGAATGGTTATATTCTCCGGATCCTGATATTTTACCATGGTTGATGCATTTTTCAATAGTAATATTATTGTAGCCTCCTTTTATATTTCCGACGATTCCACCTGCGGTTATTCCTCCGTCGCCTCCGGCAGATATAGACATTACATCCCCATAATTAATACAATTTTGAATGGTAGCACCGATCTGTTCACAATGACCGATAATTCCTCCGGTATTCGATGAATTGGAAGAAGCGTTTCCGGTAATAGTGCCTGAATTACTACAATCAGAAATCATAATTCCACTATTACTTCTTCCTATAATTCCCCCGGTAAATGTCCGGGCGTTATTGTTTACAATATCTACCGAACTCCGGCAGTTAGTGATTTCTGTAGGGGTACTACCCAAAGAATAACCGACCACACCTCCGGTGTAAGATAATAAACTCAAATTTAAGACCTTAATACTACCTTCACTCAAAATCAAATCATATATCTTCGCCCCGCCTGATATACAGCCAAATAACCCTATATAAATTTCGGAACCATTTTGATAATTGTAGTCCTCTATGGTCATTCCACGAATCGTCTTTTTATTCCCATCAAAAATGCCAAAAAAAGCACGTTGATCGTAATTTGCAATAGGGATCCATTCCCGTCCGGAAAGATCAATATCATTAGTCAGCACATAATTTTTTGAATAAAAATCAGTATAGGTTGATCCTTCATTCAGGTATTTTGCAAACAATGCGAGTTGTTCTGCACTATTTATCTGATAAGGATCACCTGGATTTCCATCTCCGCCATTAAAAGTTTCTGCAGCAACATATTCCCAGGTACCATCATCCTGAGCTAAAAGATGTTGTATATTCAGGAATGAGATACTTATAATAATGAATAGAGTAAAAAAATGCTTCATATTTTCAATATTTAAAGGACGATAAAGAAATAATCTTATTCACAGGTAAAAATAAAACAAAAAATCATATTTTTAACATGTTTTTTACAAATTAGATGAAGAGTATTTCGTCTGATTATTTTATCGAAAAATTCAAATAATAATATCCATATTTAACATATTATCATTCATGATGATCTTCCGGATCGACCAGAATTGACCAATAGTTAGGATATTAGAATAATTTCGTGTAAGTTTGTAAAAAGATACATGGAAAGAAAATTGTAAATCTGTTAACAATTCAGGGAATTTCCTTACGTTAACAATTTATTGTAAAGGCATTGAAATACTTGTTGTTTGGTACATTATGGAAAATATTTTTGTAAACAGAGAATTAAGTTGGTTGTCTTTTAACGAGCGGGTACTACAAGAAGCAGCCGATCCTACTGTTCCCCTGGTTGAACGTATAAAATTTTTAGGAATCTTTTCCAATAATATGGATGAGTTCTTCAAAGTTCGTGTTGCAACGATTAAGAGAATGATTGACTTAAAGATCGATTCAAAAAAAATGTTGGGGGAAAAACCCAAAAAACTAATGCAGCAAGTCCAGGCAAAAGTGATGATCCTGCAATCAAAGTCCCAATATATCTATCTTGAAATACTGAAAGAACTGGAGAATAAGGATATCCACATCGTAGATGAAACCCAAATGTCAACTGAACAACAGGATTTTGTGGTTGCTTATTTTCACGAAAAAGTATTATCGGCTATTTCTCCGATCATGTTCAGTAATGTCGAAAAATTTCCGTATCTTGAGGACCGGGCTATATATCTGGCGACAAAACTTACTGATGCACAAAACAATGTAGAGTATGCCATTATTGATATCCCGACCGCCGTATTACCACGCTTTATCCAGCTTCCTCCTATCGGGGGCAAACAATATATCATTTTATTGGATGACATCATCAGGTTCAATATCAAAGAGGTTTTTGCAATTTTCAAATATGAAAAATACGAAGCGTATACCATTAAGTTAACCCGTGATGCAGAATTAGATATAGATAACGACCTGACCAAAAGTTTCCTTGAAAAAATATCAAAAAGCGTTAATCGCCGGCGTACCGGACAACCTGTCCGTTTTGTATACGATAAGGATATTCCGAAAGATCTGTTGAAATACCTGATCAAACAACTCGAACTGGCAGATGATGATAATTTAATTCCGGGAGGACGTTATCATAATTTTAAAGACTTCATGAGTTTCCCAAACGTAGGTGGAAAAGATCTTGAATACGTACCTGCTCCACCTTTGGATCATCCACAGATTAAAACGGGAAAAAGTATTCTGAAAGCCATTGATGATAAGGATATTCTATTACATTTCCCCTATCAGAAATTCAGCGATTATATTAACTTATTACGTGAAGCAGCTATTGATCCGGACGTAAAAAAAATCAAAATCACACTTTACCGCGTAGCGAATAACTCAAGGGTAATCAGTGCCTTAATGAATGCTGTACAAAACGGGAAAGAAGTGATCGTTACGTTGCTGATGACTGCGATGTGATGATGGATCAGAGTACTCATGGCTACTTGAAAGCATTTCTTTCGTGGACTAGCTTCTTCCAGAAACTTACGGAAAATTCCAGGATTGTCACTATAACAGAATCTAAACTCTCATAAGATTACTTCCTTCTAGGACGTTGCGCCGTGTATTCTGGTACAGCTTAGCCCTGTTCCTTACAAGACATCGGTACCTGTATACCAGACTACACGGCGTCACGTCCCAGACGACAGTAATTTTCATAGTCATCACCGCGAGAGCCTCAAATCACGTGCATTTCGAATACCTGGAATAAAATATTAATTCCACCCTGCATGTCGACCGAAACACCACCATCTTCAGGAGTATTTACTTAGTGCTGACGCTGTTGAATGTTTCACGATACATGACTGCAGTGCAATTAAAATGCAGATTTAAAAAAAGACTCGTCGCGCTAGTAGGGTCAGATATTTGATTCATGATGGTCAAATTGCGATTCATCAAGTTCATACCAACATTCTGCACATTCATACTTCTTGCATCCTGTTGCACTTCCTACATCTTGTTGTGTGTACTTTCTACATCCTGTTGTACTTCTTGCATCCTGCTGCACTTCCTACATCCTGTTGTGTGTACCTTCTACATCCTGTTGTACTTCTTGCATCCTGTTGTGAGTACCTCTTGCGTCCTGTTGCATTTCCTCCATCCTCCTCCAAATAATAGTCTCTCATTACCCCCCCCCCACTTCGTTCTCTCTCTCTCTCTAGCTCCAGAGAGTTAATAGCCATTTCATTTTAAGCACCTGGGCCGCGTGATAAAATCCACCGCCCAGCCACAC